>JALZBE010000100.1 GCA_030947665.1 Vulcanimicrobiota bacterium
CGCCGCCGTGATGGCGGTCGTGCAAGTGCAGAACGTGTGCGATCCCACCAACACGCAGAACGTGTGGGTGGCGAACTTCACCGGCACGGGCGTCGAGCGCATCACGCGGCTGCTGCTGCCGTGGCAGGTCGGCGTCGCCACGGTTGCCGCAATCGTCGTCGTCGTCTTCGGTGGCGCGCTGTTCGGCACGGCGCCGTTCCCGCCGCGCGCCGCCGCCGCCGCGACGTTGAGTACCGGCCTGTATGCGCCGCTCACGGCGGCGCGCGTCATCGCCGTTCTCGATGACGGCACGCCCGACGGCGCGATCGCGGCGCGCGAAGTCGCCGCCGCGGTCGCGCGGAGCTGGCGCGGTTATCGCGTCGTCGACGCGCACGGCGATCCGGCGGCGTCCGACTGCCGCGCGAAGCCGTACGCCGCGGCAATGCGGCTGACGGTCACGCCGTTAGGGCGCGACGGGCGCGATGTCGGGCTCGAGCTGTTCGACTGCGCGGGCTGGAGCGTCGACCAGTGGCATTCGCAGGGCGCGGTCCGCGCCGCGGCGCTCGACGCGCTGTTCCGCGTCCGCGCGTGGTCGCACGAGCGTCCGGCGCTCGCGGCGGAAGTCTTCGAGCGCGGGCTCGCCTTCGATCCCGCCGACCCGCGCCCGACGTACTTCTACGTTCTGTTCAAGCCTGTCGACGGTTACATGCGCGCGCTCGTGCGCCCCGGCGGCCCGGCATACGCGGCGGGACTGCGCACGGGCGACGTGATCGACAAGCTCGACGGCCGCTTCTGGTGGGAGTACGGCACGTACCAGACGCAGCTGCGCGCATACGACGGCAAGCCGCACGACTTCGACGTCCAGCGCGGCACGGTCGGGGGCCCGCCGGCCCACGTGCAGCTCGGCGAGGCGTTCACGGGCTAGATGAAGTCGAGCAGCCACCCGAACCCCGCGAAGCCGGCTGCCCCGAACAGCGCCGGCGACGCCATCCCGAGCACGAGCCGGTCCAGGATTCGCCATCGCAAAGCCACGCGTCGCTTACTCTGACCGGCCGACCGCTGGTCCCGCGCTGTGGATCGGTCGGGATGCCGGCAATAAAATCCTTTCCTGGGCTCTTGACTTATACTAGTCGAACGGGTATAACTAGCTCACACAGTACGACTCGTACAAGCCCAGTACCGAGAGGCCAAACCAAATGTACAACACGACCGTCCGCACGATCCGCCGCCCGCAGCCCGCCCAGCCCCTCGTCGGTCCCACGCTGATCCGCACGCCCCGCGATTCCAGCATCTTCGGCGGCTGGGGCGTCAGAATCTAACTCCGGTGCCGCCCGCCCTCTTCCAGGTGGATCCGCACGGTGGCGCCCCGCTCTACCTGCAGCTGACCGAACAGATCAAGCGCGCCATCGCGGTCGGAGCGCTCGCGCCCGGCGAGCGGCTCCCCACCGTGAAAGGGCTTGCGCTGGACCTCAAGCTCAACGCCAATACCGTCGCTCGCGTATACCGCGAGCTCGAACGCGAGGGCGTCATCGCGACCGCCCCGGGCCGAGGCTCCTTCGTCAGCCAGAACGGCGCGCTCGGCGATGCGCGCCGCGTCGCCACCGACGTCGCGACGCGCGGCGTCGACGATGCCATCCGCCAAGCTCGCGCGCTCGGCATCACCCACACCGAAGTTCGTTCGATCGCCGATGCGTCGGTCGCACGCTGGTACCCGGAGGAAACGAAGTGATCGCGATCAGCGGACTCACTAAGCGTTACGGCGACGTGCTCGCCGTCGACGACATGTCGCTCGACGTGCCCGAGGGCTCGGTCTGCGGACTGCTCGGCCGCAACGGCGCCGGCAAAACCACGGCGTTCAAATGCCTGCTCGGCTTTGCCCGCCCCGATGCCGGCGAGGTTCGTTTCGACGGCGCGCCGCTCGATGCGCACTCGTTCGCAACGCTCGGCTACGTGCCCGAGCGCCCGGAACTCTACCGCTGGCTCACGGTCGCGAACCATCTCGAGTTCGCGCGCCGCACGCAGCCCGGCTATGACGATGCGCGCGCCAAAGAGCTCGTCACGACGTTCCGCCTCAACGAGCGCAAGAAAGCCGGCAAGCTCTCGAAGGGCCAGCAGACGGCGCTCGCGTTGATCCTCGCACTCGTCCATCGCCCCAAAGTGCTGATCTTGGACGAACCGGCCAGCGGGCTCGATCCCGTGATGCAGCGCGTCGTGCTCGACATCTTGGTCGACGCGGCGACGAGCGGCTCGACGATCCTCATCTCGTCGCACCAGATCGGCCAGATCGACCGCGCGGCGGATCGCGTCGCGATCATGCGCGACGGCAAGATCGTCGTCGCCGGCGTCATTGACGACCTGCGCGAAGCGTCGCGCGTCGTCGAAGCGACATTCGCCGGCGATGTGCCGGATCTGAGCGGATTCGATCCCGCGATGCGCGTCGAGCGCGTGGGAACCAGCGTGCGCGCGCATGCGAACGGCCGCGCCGACGCGGTCGCGGCGCGGATGGGCGCGCTCGGCGCAATCGGCGTGCGCGTGATGGACCGTTCGCTCGAAGACATTTTCTTGGATGCCGTCGACGACGGGGGAAACCGCTGATGGAATACGTCGAAATCCTGCGCGCGCGGCGCATTCTGGCTTGGTACACCGGCCTCATCATCGCCGGGCTGGTCATCGAAGCGATCAGCTACTACGGCGGTCAGCACCACAACCACCAAAACGGGGGTACGCTGCCCTTCAGCATCTTGGCTGCCGGCGCGGGGGCCGCCGCGCTCATCGTCGCGACCCTCGTCGCCCCCGGCCTCAGCGCCGAGGCCGCGAACACCACCGCGCTCATTTGGACGCGTCCTGCGCCACGCGACGCGATCGCCGCACGATTCATCGGCATCGACGTCGCTGCTATCCTGATCGGATATGTCATCATGCTCGCGGCGATGGTCGTCGGTTTCGCGATCGTCGGCGGCCTGCGCATCCTGACGTTCGATCCTCTGGAGATCGTGCGCGCGAGTTCCCTCGCCTTGTGCGGCGCCATCATGTGGTACGCTGTGATCTCCGTCGCCGCGTCGCGCCTCCCGGGTCGCGGTCCGCTTCTAGCGGGTCTGGCGTGGGGCGTGTTTCCAGCCCTCGCGGCCTTCTTTCACGCGAGCTTCCTTCCCATCTGGCTGCACGACGTGATCTACGTGCTGAACATCGTGAATCCGGTGGCATGGCTGGGCGGAACGACGCCGCAAGGCGACTCATCGATCTTCCCGCTGAGCCTGTGGTGGCGGGTGTTCGCCGAGT
Organism: Vulcanimicrobiota bacterium; assembly: GCA_030947665.1. Taxonomy (GTDB): domain Bacteria; phylum Vulcanimicrobiota; class Vulcanimicrobiia; order Vulcanimicrobiales; family Vulcanimicrobiaceae; genus Vulcanimicrobium. The sequence goes on from JALZBE010000100.1 coordinate 3,259, forward strand.
CCGCGATCGCGATCGCGCTGGCCGTCGCCAGCGTCCGGCTGTGGTCGACGCGGGAGGCGTGAACATGACGATCATGGCAACGCACTTCGCGCTCGTGCTCGGCGCCTGGCGCCTGCGCGTGCGCATCGACCTCGACGAACCGCGCTCCGACGCCTGCGACGCCGGCACCGCCGCCGACGACCATGCGCACGTGCGCCCGGATCCCCGCGAACGGCCGCGCTCGACCGTGTCGTCCGCGCCGCGGTGGAATTAGGAGCTTGTCGGACTTTGTCCGACAAGTGACGACGGGGCGGATCGGCCGGAGGCCGAACGCGAGCGTGGCTCGGGCGAAGCCCGAACACGCACTAGCGAAGCATCCGAGGCGGGTGTCGGCGAAGGGGACGGCATGGTCGCCCCGCACGCCGACGCCCTCATCGATCACGTTCGTGCCAACCGCGAGCGTTATCTCGCCGAGCTGAAAGCCTGGATCGCGATCCAGTCGATCTCCGCGCAGCCCGATCATGCCGCCGACGTGCGGACCTCCGCCGAGCACGCCGTCGGCCGCATGCAGGCCGCCGGGCTCACCGCCGAGGTGCTCGAAACCGCCGGCAACCCGGTCGCATACGGCGAGTGGCTCGGCGCACCGGGCGCGCCGACGGTGCTGATCTACGGCCACCACGACGTGCAGCCGGTCGATCCGCTCGAATTGTGGACGTCGCCGCCGTTCGACGCGGCGGAACGCGACGGCAAGCTCTACGGGCGCGGCGCGGTCGACGACAAGGGCCAGTGCCTGATGCACATCGCCGCGATCGAAGCCCACCTGAGCGTGAACGGCAAACTGCCGCTCAACGTCAAAGTCGTGATCGAAGGCGAAGAAGAGATCGGTTCGACCAGTTTCGAGCCGTTTCTCGCGCGCGAGAAGGAGCGGCTGGCGTGCGATGTCGTCGTCGTGTCCGACACCGCCGTATTCGCCGAAGACGTGCCGTCGCTGACGACGTCGCTACGCGGCCTGGTGGGCTGGGAGATCACGGTGCACGGTCCCGCGACCGACCTGCACTCGGGCTACTTTGGCGGGATCGTGAAGAACCCGCTGGAAGCGCTCGCGCAAATCCTCGCGGCGCTCAAAGACGTGCACGGCCGGGTGGTCGTGCCCGGCTTCTACGACGGCGTGCGCGAGCTGGCGCCCACCGAGCGCGCGGAGATCGCGGCGCTGCCGTTCGATCCCGCTAAGGAAGCGCACGCGCTCGGCGTCCCCGAGCTCACCGGCGAAAACTCGCGGCTGCCGCTCGAACGGATGTGGTTTCGCCCGACGCTCGAGATCAACGGCATGTACGGCGGCTACCAAGGCGCGGGCTCCAAGACGATCGTGCCGTCGTTCGCGACGGCGAAGCTGACGGCGCGGCTCGTGCCGCATCAGGATCCCGAAGCGGTGAAGCACGCGGTGACGACGTTCGTGCAGCGCAGCGCGCCCAAAGGCGTGCGCGTCGACGTCACCTCGCACGGCGACGTGCGCGCCGTCGAGACGTCGCGCGATCATCCCGCCGTCGCGGCCGCCGCGCGCGCGATGGAGCTCGGCTTCGGCAAAGCCCCGGTATTCATCGGCACCGGCGGCACGATCGGCCCGGTGTCGTCGTTCGACCGCATCCTGCACTTGCCGCAAGTGCTGATCGGCGTCGGGCTGCCCGACGACGCGATCCACGCGCCCAACGAGAAATTCGACCTCTCGCAGTTCCACGGCGGCATCGAGACGATGACGTATCTCTACGACGAGCTCGCCGCCGCGCTGAAAAAGTGAGCTTCACCGCGCGCTTCGCCGACCGCGCCGGAGATTACGTTGCCGGGCGCCCGTCGTATCCGGCGGCGGCGGTCGATGCGCTGTTCGACGGGCTGGGCGATGCACGCGACGTGCTCGCGGCCGACCTCGGCGCCGGGACCGGCATCTCGTCGCGGCTGCTCGCCGAGCGCGGTGCGCAGGTGCTCGCGATCGAACCGAATCAGGCGATGCGCGAAGCCGCGGAGCCGCATCCGCGCGTCGAGTGGATCGCGGGCACCGCGGAGTGGACGGGACTCGACGAGGCGAGCATCGATCTCGTCACCGCGTTCCAGGCGTTCCACTGGTTCGACCAAATAAAGGCGCTGCGCGAGATGGTCCGCATCCTGCGGCCGGGCGGTCGTGCGGCGGTGGTCTACAACGAACGCGACGAGCACGATCCGTTCACGGCGGCGTACGGTGACCTCGTGCGCGCGCACCAGACCGACGAGACCGAACGCCGCCGCGCCGACGGTCTCGAAGCGTTCTCCGCGTTCGAAGGCTGGCACGCGAGGCGGCGCGTGGAGGTGCGCAACGAGCAGCCGCTGGACCTCGACGGCGTCCTAGCACGCGCGCGGAGCACGTCGTACCTGCCGAAAACGGGGCCGAAGGCGGATGAGGTCCATGCTGCAATCCGGGCATTGTTCGGGCAGCACGCGCCCAACGGCTGCGTCGTAATGACGATGCGCACCATCGTGGCCATCGGCGACGTGGGCGCGGACGGCGGTTGAGTATGGACACAACGCGGAAACCGAGCGATCATCCGGAGATGCTGAAATCGACGGGTGATATGGAAGCCAACGTCAAGACGCACTCCATCACTGTTGCCGAGTTCGACCGTATGGTCGAAGCGGGCGTGTACGGTCGCGACGATCGCATCGAGCTCATCGACGGCCGGTTAATCGACGTGCCGCCGCAAGGACCGCCGCACTTCGGAACCCTTACGCGATTCCAGCACCGCTTTCTCACCGCTTTTGGAAGGCGTGCGCAGGTGCGTGGGCAGGGTCCGCTTCCGGTTGGGCTCGATTCACAGCCGGAGCCTGACCTCGCTCTCGTGCGATGGAACGATCGCTTCTATGGTGACGCGCACCCCACCGTAGAAGAGACCTATGCGGTCGTGGAAATCGCGTACACGTCGCAGCAATTCGACCGCGGCGTCAAACGGCGCATCTACGGCGCCGGGGGCATTCCAGAATACTGGATCGTTGACCTGGAGGCAGACACGATCGAGGTGTATCGCGATCCGCACGATCTGGGCTACACGTCGCCAGCCGTGTTCACGCGAGGAGAATCGGTCGCGTTCGCGGCTTTTCCGGACGTTGTTTTCGCCGTCGACGAGTTACTCGACTGAATAACGCGGCGCGGCTTCGGATCGGGATCGACGTCGGGGGGACGTTTACGGACGTCGTGGCGGTCGATGCTGCGACGCGCGCGATGGTCGCGTCCGTGAAGGTGCCGACGACGCACGATCATCCGGACGGCGTTGCCGCGGGTATCGTTGCCGGGCTGGAGCGGCTGCTCGGTGAGCACGCGATCGATCCGGCGTCGATCGCGTTCATCGCGCACTCCACGACGCAGGCGACCAACGCGCTCCTCGAAGGTGATGTCGCCAAGGTGGGTGTCGTCTCGCTCGGCGGGCCCGTCGCGCGGCTCTTCGCGCGGTTCGCACCGTTCGCGCTCGCGGAAGGGATTCGGTTTGCACCGATCTGGTTCGACGGGCGCGACGCCGGCGTGCTCGACGCGCTGCGCGAGGCCGCCGTAGAGGCTGTCGCCGTCAGCGAGCCGTTCGCGGTCGACCGGCCGCGGCGTGAGAACGCGCTGGTCGCCGCGGCGCGCGATCGCGGGTTCGCTGCCACGAGCGGTGCCGAGGTGTCGACGCAATACGGCCTGCGCGCGCGGACGCGGACGGCTGCGCTCAACGCCGCGATCCTGCCGCGCATGTTGCGCACGTCGCGCGTTACCGCGCGCGCCGTGACCGACGCGCGCATCCCCGCGCCGCTGATGATCATGCGCAGCGACGGCGGCGTGATGGACGTCGCCGAGGTCGAGCGCCGCCCGATCCTCACGATGCTGTCCGGCCCGGCGGCGGGGATTGCGGGCGCGCTGTTTCACGAGAACGTCACCGACGGCATCTTCATCGAGGTCGGCGGCACGAGCGCCGACTGCTCGGTGATCCGCCGCGGACAGCCGCAGATGCGGCCGGCGCGCATCGGCGGCCACCGAACGCTCCTGCGCACGCTGGACGTGCGCACGATCGCGGTCGCGGGCGGTTCGCTCGCGCGCATCGCCGGCGGACGCGTCGTGGACGTCGGGCCGCGCTCCGCGCACATCGCCGGCTATCACTACGCAGCATTCACCGATCCCGCGCTCGTGGCCGGCGCGCGCGCGGACCTCAGCGCGGGATTCGTCGCGCTGATCGCGTGCGACGGTACGCGGATCGCCGTCACGCCGACGTGCGCCGCGAACGTCCTCGGCGTGGTCCCGGCGGATGCGTTTGCGC
>JALZBE010000537.1 GCA_030947665.1 Vulcanimicrobiota bacterium
CGGCCAGGTCGGTCATGTCGACGAACGTCGAGGTCAGCCCGAAACGTTCGAGCACCCGCGTGAACAGCCGGTACGTGCCGCCGTAGGTGTCGTCGCTGACGACGACGTGATCGCCCGCGCTCAGCAGTGCGGTGATCGCGCTCTCCGCGCCGAGCCCCGACGCGAACGCAATACAGTGCCGCGCATCTTCGAGCGCCGCGAGCTGCGTCTCGAGCGCGTTGCGGGTGGGGTTCGCTACGCGCGAGTAGTCGAAGCCCTTGTGCTCGCCGACCGCGGCTTGCGTGTACGTCGAAGTCGCATAAATCGGGACGATCGTGGCGCCCGTGGTCGGGTCGGCCTCCTGGCCGGCATGAATGGCGCGCGTCGCGAAGTCCATCAGGCGGTTTGCGCGGACAGGAACGAGATGATGTCCTGGCGTGTCACGACGCCCAACGGGTCGCCGTTCTGCGTCACGACGATCGCGGAGTTTGCCATCGTCAGCAGCTTGTACGCGACCGTCACTTCGACGTCGTACTCGAGCGCGGGGAACGCGCGGCCCATCACTTCGCCGACCGGCTTGTGCACGATGTCCGCATGGTCGAACACCGCCTGCATCACCGCGACGTCGTTGATCCCGCCGACGACTTCGTTGCCGCGCACGACCGGCAGCTGCGAGATGCCGTAGCGCCGCAGCAGGTCCAGCGCTTCTTTCACCGGCTGCTGTTCGGTGACGGTGATCAACTGCGGCAGCGGCTGCTTCGTGTGCAGCACGTCGCCGACGGTGTCCTTGCGCCGGTCGTCTTCCAAGAAACCGTTCGCGTGCATCCATTCGTCGTTGAAAATCTTCGACATGTAGCCGCGACCCGAGTCCGGCATGACGACGACCAGGATCGCTTCCGGTGGCAGCGTCTTCGCGACGCGCGCGGCGGCCGCGACGGCCGTTCCGGACGAACCGCCGACCAGCAAGCCTTCCTCGCGCGTGATGCGGCGCGCCATCAGAAAGCTCTCCTTGTCGGTGATGCGGATGATCTGGTCGATCACGCGCATGTCGACGGTCTGCGGGAGATAGCTCATCCCGATCCCTTCGACTTTGTACGACTTGGGCGTGTCGCCGCTGTAGATCGAGCCTTCCGGATCGGCGCCGACGACGACGATGTTCGGGTTCTTTTCTTTGAGGAAGCGGGCGGTTCCGGAGATCGTGCCGCCGGTGCCCATGCCGCTGACGAAGTGCGTGATCTTGCCGGCGGTCTGCTCCCAGATCTCCGGGCCCGTCGTCTTGTAATGCGCGCCGGGGTTCTGCGAATTGTGCCACTGGTCGGGCTGGATCGCGCCCGGAATCTCCGCCGTGAGCCGGTTCGCGACGCCGTAGTACGACTCGGGCGAGTCGTTGGGCACGTTGGTCGGTGTGACGACCACCTCGGCGCCGTAGGCGCGCAGCAAGTCGATTTTCTCGTTGGACATTTTGTCGGGCATCACCAGGATGCAGCGGTAGCCGCGGATCGCAGCCGCCATCGCCAGCCCGGTGCCCGTGTTGCCGGAGGTCGCCTCGATGATCGTCGCGCCCGCCTTGAGCACCCCGCGCGCCTCGGCATCCTCGATCATCGCGACCGCTGGGCGGTCTTTGACCGACCCGCCGGGGTTGACGTACTCCACTTTGGCCAGAACCAGACACGGCGCGTCGTCGATCACGCGATTCAGGCGGACCAACGGGGTATGACCCACGGCGTCGAGGGCATTTTCGTAGTACGTCATCCCGGTCAGGGGACGGGGCTGCGTGAGGGCCATGACCTGCTCGCGTTCCGCAACTTCGGAGGGGCAGCCTGCGTCCAAGACAGTGCTGCAAATCGTTCGTGAAGAGGGAGAACATGGCCACCGATTTTCGTCACGGTGAGTTTCCGCGTCGCGGTCGCGATGAGCTGGACGGCTATCTGTGGCTGGCCCGCGTGTTCGACAAGGCCCGCGCCGCGCGCGACGAGACGATCTTCGACTACATCTATCCGTGCCCGATGGACCGCGCGATCTTCGACCGCTGGGGCATCACGTCACGGATGTTCGACGCGGCGCTGGACACGTGCCAGACCGATGACGAGATCGTGACCTGGCTCCGGGCACGCGTCCCCGACGCCCGGCGCGACGAGGCGAACCGGTGGTTGCTCCAGGAGAAGAGCGGTAATCTGGACCGCCAGGATGCAGAAGAGGGCGTCGTCCCCGCTTAGCGGGTTGGCGTTCGCACGAACGCGAACGCGGCCCGCGTGAACCGCGCGCGCTTCGCCCTGCTCATCCTCCCGCTCGCCGTCCTGGCAGCCTGCGGCGGCCCTCAGGTGCCGCCGTCGCAAAACTACCCGACCATTCGAGGCCGGGCCTACGACAGCGCGACGAACCAGCCTGTTGCGGGCGTCGGCGTGACCGTGTCGACGATCCTCACCGCGACCACCGGTTCGGACGGCACCTACCGCATCCCGAACGTGCCGATCGGCTCGTATACGCTGATCGTGTCGCCGCCGAAAGGCTACTCCGCGCCGCCGCAGCCCACGTACAACGGCAGCGTCGCGTCGGGCGAGACGGCCGTCATCGACATTCCGCTCACGCACACCTGATCGCGTCCCGGCTCGCCGAGCGTAGGGATGCGCGTCGTCGTCGCGCCCGACAAGTTCAAGGGTAGCCTCGACGCGGCCGGTGTGGCAGCTGCGCTCGCCGCCGGCGTGCACGACGTGATCCCGGACGCGGCGTGCGAGCTCGTGCCGATGGCCGACGGCGGGGACGGCACCGTCGACGCATTTCTCGCGAGCGGCGCGTCGCCGCGCACCGTGCGCGTGACCGGCCCGCTCGGCGCACTCGTGGACGC
>JALZBE010000538.1 GCA_030947665.1 Vulcanimicrobiota bacterium
GGCGACGGCGGCGCTTGCGGCCCTGGCCTTCGGGCCCTTCGTGCTCGGCGTCGCTGCTCGCGGCAGCCGAGGCGGCGCTCGCCGGCGTCGTCGGCGGTCGGATGGTAGTCGGAGGCAGCGGCGCGGTGGCGCCCGCGCGGGACCCGGAAAGCTTTTCACCCGGCAGGACGCGCGCGCCGGAAAGCGACTCGCCCGGAAGAAACGCGACACCGCCTTCGGCCGCCTTCTGGGCCGTCGTCTTGGGACCGGCCTTCTTTGCGACGACCTCCTCGGTCGTGGAGATGCCGATCGCGCTCCGGCCGCCGAGGCCCTTCTCGGCCTCCTCGGCCAGCTCGCGCAGTTCCTCGGCCTGCTCGGCCGGGGTCAGCTCGCGCTTGCGCCCGCGTCCTCCGCGGCGGCGCTTCTTGCCGGAGCGCGCTTCGCCGATCGCCGTCGCCGCCTCGACCGGGCTGCGCGGCTCGGCGAGGATGTCGCTGCCGTCGACGTCGAGGATGCGGATCTTGATGACCTTACCGGCCGCGTTGGCGGCGTTCTCGACCTCGATGAGCCGGCCCGCCACGATCGCGGCGGCCGACGTCGGGTTCGGCAGCCGAATCGTCAGCAGCTCGACCTCGAACTCGTCGCCGACGCGGATCGGGCCCACCGTCGGGATCTTGTCCGCGCCCCAAATGATGCGCGGGCGTTCGGGATGGACCGCGGGGTCGACGAACACGTCGATGTGCGTGCCGACGCGTTCGGCCAGCTGCACGCGCTCGTCTTCGTACCAGTACTCCGCTTGCGCGGCGACGCTGGGCGCCGCCGCGATGTGCACGTGCTTGGTCTCACCGTTGCGGTGGCCGAGGATCTCACGGAACGCGCCGATCGTCACCGACTCCGGCGACATCACGCTGCCGAGGCCTTCGCACGTCGGGCACTTGCCGCGCAGCTGCTGCCCCAAATCTTTGCCGACGCGCTTGCGCGTGAACTCGAGCAGACCCAGCGGCGAGAACGACTGGATCGTCGAGCGCGTGCGGTCTTTGCGCAGACCTTCTTGCAGCGCGGTGATCACGCGGTTGCGATCGCTCTCCGACGACATGTCGATGAAATCGCACACGATGATGCCGCCGATATCGCGCAGCCGCACCTGGCGCGCGACCTCGGTCGCGGCTTCGACGTTGGTGCGCACGATGGTGTCGTCGAGGTTCTTCCCGCCGGTGAACTTCCCGGAGTTCACGTCGACGACGGTCAGCGCTTCGGTCGACTCGATCACGATGGAGCCGCCTGACGGCAGCTTCACGGTCGGCTTCATCAGCCGCTGAATCTCTTCGTCGATCTTGAAGTCGGCGAACAGCTTCTTGCCGCCCTCGTAGTACTTGATGCGGTCCACGAACTGCGGGCCCAGCATCCGCATGAAGTCTTTGACGTCGTCGACTTCTTTGGCGTCGTCGAGCCAAACGTTTTGGACGTGCGGCGAGATGAAGTCGCGCGCCGTCTTGTACACGAGGTTCATGTCCTTGTGCAGCAACGCCGGCGATGGGAGCGCCTTGTACTGTTCGAGGATCCCGTGCCACATGCGGATCAGCACGCCGAGGTCGGCGATGAGCTCGGCGCTCGACACGCCGCCCGCGGCCGTGCGCACGACGGTCGCCATCCCTTCGGGGCGGATCGCCTTCATGATAGTCTTGAGCCGGTTGCGCTCGTCCGCGGACTCGATCTTGCGTGAGACGCCGCTGAACTTGCCGGTCGGCATGAGGATCAGGTAACGGCCCGGCAGCGAGATGTTCGTCGAGACGCGCGCGCCTTTGAGACCGCGCGGCTCCTTGACGATCTGGACGAGGACGTCGTCCCCGCGGCTCACCTTCTCGGTGATCGTGTAGCCCGTGCGGCCCGACGTGACCTCGACGTCGCCGATGTTGAGCGGCGTCTTGTTGATGTCGTCGACGTAGAGGAACGCGTTGCGCCCCAGCCCGATGTCGACGAAGCTCGCGCCCATGCCGGGGAGGACGTTGACGACCTTCCCCTTGTAGATGGAGCCGATGACGCGCTCTTCGCGCTCGACGTAGATCTCCGCGAGACGGCCTTCCTCGAGGATCGCGACGCGGTTCTCCCACGGATCGCTCGAGATGAGGATGTCGGTCGGCAAAGTGGTAACTGGCCTCTCTACGGACGTTCGCGGCCATCGTTCCGCGCGCACATCGCGACAACGCTTTGCGTCATCGAGCGGGCGCCGCGGGCGGACGCTCTCGTCCTTGCTGTAAATCGTGAAATCTGCTGAATGCGCCCGGACGATCCAACGCGAACCCATTCGGCTCGACGCAATCGCCCCTCGGATGCTTTCAGGCGGGCTGTTCCGGGAGCTCTCGAATTGGACCTTCGCTGCGATGAGGTCAGAAGGTGACGAGCAGGCGGGCGGCCTTTCGCTGGCTCTGGGCAGGGCAGACGGCGAGCGTTTTGGGGACCGCCGTCAGCGGCTTGGCGATCCCGACGATCGCGATCGTCGGTCTGGGCGCGGCGCCGTTCGCGGTCGGCGTGCTGAGCACCGTGCAGTTCGCGGCGTTTCCGCTGCTCGGCCTCGTCGCCGGCGTATGGGTCGACCGCTGGTCGCGGCGCGCGACGATGCTCGTCGCCGACGTCGTGCGCGCGCTGGCGCTCGCTTCCATCCCGGTCGCGGGATTCGCGCACGTGCTCGGCTTTGCACAGCTGCTCGCGGTCGCCGCGTGCGTTGGTGTCGCATCGGTGTTCTTCGAGGTCGCGTACCAGTCGCTGGTGCCGTCGGTCGTCGAACCCGCCCGGCTCGAACGCGCCAACGCGCGGCTCGAGTTCACCAACAGCGCGGCG
>JALZBE010000539.1 GCA_030947665.1 Vulcanimicrobiota bacterium
CAGCTGCGTTGCGAGCGATTCCAGCTGCGCTTCGACCGCCGCCAACTGCCCTTGGACCGCGGCCGAGTTCGCTTCGCCCGCCTTCACCTGCGCTTCGCGCGCGCGCGTTTGGGCCGACGCGGTTTCGTTCGCGGTGCGGAGATCCGCCAGTTCTTTGTCGCGCTCGCCCAGCGCGGTCCGCAGGGCCGCCTGGCGCGCCACGAACGCTTCGACCTCGCCGTCATCGTAGCCGTCCGCCCGGCGAAAGACGAGCGCGTGCGGCGCGATGAAGGTTGCATCGACGGCAAGATCGGCACGGAATCCATTGCGCGCGAAGAGCCGCACCCATTCGAGCGGCGGGCGCACGTTGACGTGCGTCGGCTCGTCGAAGTCGCCCGGCGATGACGAGAACACGACCGTGTCGGCGAGCCGGCAGAGATTCGCCACCGCGGCGGCGGTGGTTTCCGGCGGCAGATGTTCGAGCACTTCGATGCAGGTCACGACGTCGAAGCGGCCCTCGGCGCCCGCGACGATCGAGCCGTAGCGGCAGTGCTCGCGCATGTCCGGACGAACGCACGACAGCGCGTAGGCCGACACGTCGATGCCTTGCGCGGCGACGCCGCGGTCCCAGAGCGACTCCACCAGCATCCCCATCGCGCATCCGGCGTCGAACGCGGTGCGCGGCGCGAAGATGCGCACCAGATTGTCCGCGACCGAAGCGAAGAACCCGAGCCAGCGCGCGTCACGAAGATACGGAAACGGACCGAGTCCGGCGCGATAATACTGCTCGTCGTAGATCGCATTCGGATCGTCGCTGCCCGCCGCGGGATGACGCTCGCGTTCCAAACGCACCAGCCTTTCATACCCGGGCAGGTTTTCTTCTGCACGAGGGGTACACGAGCCCTCATGTCAGACAGCCGCGTGCCGGCTGCGGCCCTCGCCCGTCTTCGTTCGGTGCTCCGACGGCTCCTCAAAGGGGCACCCGTCTCGCCGAGCGGGCGGAACGGACCGGCCGCCGACGCACCGCTCGCCGACGCCGATATGCTGCGCGGCTGGTTCGCGTTGCTCTCGTCCGTCGACGACGAGAACCGCGAGCTGAAGGAACGGCTGCGCACGACGGCCGCCGGTGCGGCCCGGACTGAGGCGAATCTGCGCGCCCAGCGGATCGAAGTCACGCGATTTGCTACCGCGCTGGCGGCCGTGCGCGCGGGGCAGCGCCCAAACGCGGCGCCGCCGCCAAACGCCGATCCCGAGCTCACTGACGACTATGCCGAATGGGTCGCCGCGACGCGGCCGAGCGGCGTGACGCTACGCGTTCAGCGCGACATGGCGCGCACGATGTCGGGCCCCGTGTTCAGCGTGATCGTGCCCGTCTACAAACTGCCGCTCGCGATTTTGCGGGAGACCGTCGAATCGGTGCGCGCGCAAACGTGGGGCCGCTGGCAGCTCTGCGTCGCGCACGCCGATCCCGACGACGACGTCGCGCGTGCATGGCTCGAAGAGATCGCCGCGACCGATCCGCGCATCAAGGTTCGCGCGCTCGCCGCCAACGGCGGAATCTCGGCCAACAGCAACGCGGCGCTCGAGCTCGCGACCGGCGAGTACGTGGTTCTGCTGGATCACGACGACGTGCTCGAGCCGCACGCGCTGTTCGCGATCGCGTCGCTGCTGCTCGAGAGGCCGGAGACCGACCTCGTGTACTCCGACAAGGACAAGACCGACGCCGCGGGCCGGTCGCGCTTCGAGCCGCTGTTCAAACCCTCGTGGTCGCCGGAGGCGATGCTGACGGTGAACTACCTGACGCACGTCAACGCGTTGCGCACGTCGACCGTGCGGGAGATCGGCGGCTGGCGCAGCGAGACCGACGGCGCGCAGGACTGGGATCTCTTCCTGCGCTTCGTGCGCCGGGCGCCGCGCGTGGCCGCCATCCGCGACGTGCTCTACCGCTGGCGCGTCATCCCGAGCTCGGTCGCGTCCGGGACGCTCGTCTCGAAACCGTATGCGCTGCGCGCGCAGATGATCGCGCTGGAGTCGCACCTGCACGCGCTGGGCGTCGACGTGACGTACTGCGCGGACGAGCATCACGCCACGATGGTGCGCCCGCGATTCGGTCCGCCGCGCGAAACGGTCGGGGTCGTGATCGCCGACGTCGCGCGCGACGACGAAGCGCGCGCCGCGGCCGCGGCCCGCATCGCGGCCGCATGCCCGTCGACGGTGGTCCGCGTCGTCGTCGCACTGCGCGACTGCAACGCCGTCGCGTTCGACGATCCGCGCGTCGTCGCCGTCGCCGCGCTGCGCGACGCCGGCAAGACGCTCGACGCGGCGCTCGACGCCGCGCACGCCGATATCGCGGTCGTCGTCGACGCGGAGACGGAGTTGCCGGACGGCGGGGACTGGGTCGCCGAGCTCACCGGCCCGCTGCGGATCCCGGGCGTCGGCCTCGTCGGCTGCCTGGTCGTCGATGCGCGCGACGGTGAGACCCACAGCGCCGGCGTGGTGTTCGACCGCGACGGCACGTTGCACGAACCGCGCCACTTCATGTGCTTCGGCTCGCCGTTCTGGATGCGCAATTTCAGCGCGGTCGCCGGCTTCGTCATGGCGGCGCGCGTCGCCGACCTGCGCGCCGCCGGCGGCTTCTCCGCTCCGGCCACGTACCCGCGGCGCGACGTCGACCTCTGCCTGCGGATCGGGCGCGCGCTCGGTCTCCGCATCGTGCACACGCCATATGTGCGCGCGACGGCTCGCCGCGCCGAAGCGGCGCTGGCCGCGCCGCTCGACCGCACCACCGACGCGGCGCTCGCCGCGCGCGTGATGTTCCCCGACGG
>JALZBE010000101.1 GCA_030947665.1 Vulcanimicrobiota bacterium
GCCGTGCTGCGCGCCCGCGCCAACGCGACCGGCGACGCCGCGCTGATCGCGGCGGCCGCCGGCGTCGAGCGCGCGTACGAGAAGCTCGCGCTGGAGCGCGCGTCGCTGCAGAGCCGGCTCGCCGCGTCGGCAACCAAGGCGGACACCGAGCTCCTGAAGCTGCGCACGCTAGGCCGGGTCGCGGAGACCGTCAACTCCTCACTCGAGCTCGACGTGGTGCTGCGCCGCGTCCTCGACACCGCGGTGGAAGTGATGAAAGCCGAACGCGGCTTCCTGATGATCGCCGACGCAACCGGCAAGCTGGAACTCACGACGACGTACGGCATCGACCGCGCGACGATCGAAGGCGACGACATGCGCCCGTCGCAGACGACGGTCCGGCGCGTCTTCGAGACGGGCGAACCGATCGTCACCACCGACGCACAGCAAGACCCGCGTTTCAACATCAACCTGTCGGTGCGCGCGCTGCGGCTGCGCTCGATCATCTGCGTCCCGCTCGCGATCAAGGCGCGCACGATCGGCGTCGTCTACCTCGACTCGCGCGTAGCACCGGGCCTCTTCTCCCCACACGATCCCGATCTGCTCACGGCGTTCGCAAACCAAGCCGCACTCGCCATCGAAAACGCACGCCTCTTCGACGCGCTGCGCGCGCAAGTCGTCGAGATCAGCCGCTTGGAACAACTTCAAGCTCGCGTCCTCGCCTCGATCACGAACGGCGTCATCACCGTCGACGGCCGCGGAACGATCGCAAGCTTCAACGACGCCGCCGCGCAAACGTTCGGCGTCGAAAACACGTCGATGATCGGCAAACCGGCCCGCGCACTCGAAGCGCTGATCCCGGGCATCGCGACCTTACTGGCCGACAAACTCCTCGTGACCCAACCCGCCGAGGTAGAGGCCCACCACCCAACCCGCGGCACGCTCGCCCTCGAAGTGCGCGTGGCTCCGGTCGACCTCCCCGACGGCAGCGAAACGCATGGCTGGGCGATCGCCGTCACCGACCTCACCGAACGCCGCAAGCTGGAACGCCTGCACGCCGCGGACGTCGAACAACGCCGCGCCATCCGCGACGCATTCGCCCGCTATTTGGCACCGCACGTGGTCGAACAACTCATGCGCGCCCCCGGCGGCGTCGCGCTAGGCGGCGAGCGTGCAACGGCCACGATCCTGTTCGCCGACATCGTGGGCTTCACGGAACTCGCCGACCGCCTCGACGCCGAAACCGTGGTCGAGATCCTGAACAACTTCTTCAGCGCAGCCGTCCAAATCGTGTTCGAACACGATGGCTTGCTGGATAAATTCTACGGCGACGGCCTGATGGTCGTCTTCGGCCCCCCACGCGTCCGCGACGACGACGCAAAACGCGCCCTAGCGGTCGCCGAAGCACTCCACCGCGCCGCCGCGACGATCCAAGCGGACGGCAAACAACTGGAACTCTCGATCGGCCTCGCAACAGGCGAAGTCGTAGCCGGCCACATCGGGAGCCCCAAACGCATGGACTACACGGTCATCGGCGACGCCGCCAACCTCGCGAGCCGACTGCAAGGCGCGGCCCCACCCGGCCGCACCTACGTCGACGACCGCACCTACGCCCGAGTCCACGAAGCCCCCCCAGCGGAAAAACTGATCGCAAAAATTCGCGGCAAAGCGGACCCCGTAACCATCTTCGCAATCACGTAACCCGACCTCACGGCACGACCCAAAATTCCGTAGAACTACGGACGGCCCGCACACCCGGCCGGCGCTACGCTACGCCCATGATGACGCACGCGAACCGCACCCAACCCCGGCCCGGCACGGCCGGCGTCATCGCCCTCGCCGCCGGCGTACTCCTGAGCCTGGGAACGATCGGCGCAATAGCGGCAAGCCCCGCCGCAATCCCAACCTGGTGCGCAACCCACGCCTGCCCGACCGTCCCAACATTCCAGCACCTGTCGTGAAGTGAACCATCGCGCCTGTGTCGCGGCGACGCGACGTCGCAGTGAGGGACACTGCGAACGAGCGAAGCCCCGGAGGGGCGAGAGCGATGTGAGCACGTAGCAACGCCCGGGCAGGATGCCCGGGCGTTGCGTGTCCGGCACTGCGATGTCGCGTCGCCGCGGCACCGCCACCATGGTTCTAGCGCTTAGAGAACTGGAACCGCTTCCGAGCCTTCTTACGCCCGTACTTCTTCGATTCTTTCTCGCGCGGATCGCGCGTCAGCAGCCCGTTCCGCCGCAACGGCTCACGCAGCGATTCGTCCATCTCGAGCAGCGCACGAGCGATACCGTGGCGAACCGCGCCGGCTTGCCCGGAGACGCCGCCGCCTTCGCATTTCACATCGACGTTGAACCGCGACAGCGACTGCGTGACTTCGAGCGGTTGCCGCACGATCATCTGCAGCGTCGGCCGCGGGAAGTACTCGTCGACGGGGCGCTTGTTGACGGTGATGACGCCCTGGCCGAGCGAGAGGCGGACGCGGGCGATGCCGCGCTTGCGGCGGCCGGTGCCCTGAAAGATTTCCTGAGGCTGCATTTAGGCGAGAGGCTCCGGCTTCTGTGCGGCGTGCGGATGTTCGGGACCGGCGTAGACGTTGAGCCGCCCGAGCTGGACGTCGCGCATGCGGTTGGTCGCCAGCATCCCGCGAACGGCGCGTTCGATGAGGCGCTCGGGGTACTTGTCGCGCACCTGGGCGGCCGTCTCAGTCCGTAGACCGCCGGGGTAGCCGGAGTGGCGGTGGTAGACCTTCTGGGTCCACTTCCGCGGCGCGAGCTCGACCTTGTCCGCGTTGATGACGACGACATGGTCGCCGTCGTCGATGTGCGGGGTCCAGGTCGGCTTGGTGCGGCCGGACAGGGCGCGCGCGATCTTCACCGCAAGCGTCCCGAGCCGGTGCCCGGTCGCGTCGACGATGTACCAGTCGTGCTGGGTCTCGGCCGTCTTCTGCTGATATGTGCGCATGGGGTCCGTTGAGCGAACCCTTCGATAGGGCTCAGGGCAGCAAGAAACGCCGCGGAGAGCCCGCGGCAACCTACGCAGTATACGTTGGGGCGGTGACCGCCGTCAACCGCAGTTCACGGGCTCCGGAGGTCGACGGCGGCCAAGCCGGCCAAGCCCCCCGGATCGGTCAGCAAGAGCCCTCGCAGGCGGCTGCCGCGCACCAGCCCGTGCCGGGCCAGCGAGGCGACCGCCGCCGAGCACGACTCGCGCGTCGTGCCGGCCAGCGCGGCCAGGTCGTCTTGCGAAAGCGGCAACTCGAGCCGAATCCCGCCGCCCGCGACCGCCACGCCGGTGTTCTCCGCGAGCTCGAGGAGCGCTCCGGCTACCCGCGCCTCGACGGTTGCCCGGCTGAATGCCTCGAGCTTCCGCTGGACCGCGAGCGCGCGCCGCGCGAGGCTGCGGGCGATCGCGACGTAGAGCGCGGGCGTGGCGGCTGCGCGACGCGCCAGCGTCTCGGCGGCGACCACGAGCAGGCAGCCGGCGGTGATCGCCTGGGCGCCGCTCTCGGCGGAGCGGTCGCCGAAGAGCGCGCCGGGCGCGAGCACTTCGCCCGGCCCCGCCAGCACCAGCGTCACGTCGCGCACGAACGCGGCGTTGCGGAACACCCGGAACCAGCCCTCGGCGACGATCGTCACCAGCGGCGCGTCGAGCGGGACGATCGCCCGCCGCGGGACGCGCTCGAGCCGGCCTTCGGGAGCCAGGCCTGCGATGTCGTCGGGGCTGAGGGCCGGCACGGGAACCGTTTGCGCCGCCGGGGCGTCGCGGCCCCGTCGCGAAGGAGGCCCGATGGACGTGCAGGGTGCGCAGGAGATCGTCGATCTGCCCGAAGGCGAGATCGACGCGCTCCCGTTCGGGCTGATCTCCGTCGACACCGCGGGCACGATCGAGCAATACAACGCGTACGAGTCGAAGCTGTCGCGGCTGTCCAAGGAGCGCGTCATCGGGCGCAACTTCTTCCGTGACGTCGCGCCGTGCACCGCGGTCAAGGAGTTTCAGGGACGTTTCGAGGTATTCGCGGCGCAGGGCGGCAGCGGCGCCGAGTCGTTCGATTTCGTGTTTCCGTTCCCGTTCGGGCGCCAGTTCGTGACCATCACGTTCTTGCGCGGTGCGAAGAACGGGCAGATCAAAATTCTCGTCAACCGCTACGACGAGCAGTAGGTCACGGCGCGACGCCGGCCGGGCGGTAGGTGTCGAAATCGTCGTACCGCACGCCCGCGAGGTAGAGGCCGTGCGCGGGCGCCGTGACACCCGCCGCGGTGCGGTCGCGCGCTTCGAGCGCGCGCCGCCCGAAGTCCACGTCGCGGTCGCCGGTCGCGCACATGACGAGCGTGCCGACCACGATACGCACCATGCGGTGCAGGAACGATTTGCCGCGCACGGTGACGCGCACCAGATCGTCGCGCCGCGCCAGCTCGATCGAGCGCACCTCGCGCACCGTTCCGCCGCGGTCGGGGAGCTCGCCGCAGAACGTCGCAAAATCGTGCCCGCCCAGCAGCGGTTCCGCCGCGGCGAGAAAACGCGCGTCGTCGATCGGGCGCGGCACGTGCCATGCGCGCGCGCGCCACAGCGCCGACGGGAAGCCGCGGTCGAGGATGAGATAGTCGTAGACGCGCTCGCGCGCGTCGAAGCGCGCGGAGAAACGGTCGCCGGCGACCGCCGCGTCGCGCACGACGAGGTCCGCGGGCGTGTTCGCGTTGAGCGCGAGCGCGAGGCGCTCGATCGGAAAGTCGCGCGCGGTCGTGAACGACACGACCTGCCCGGTCGCGTGCACGCCGGCGTCGGTGCGTCCGGCCGCGGTGATCTTCGCGGGCTCGTGGAACAAGCGTGCGAGCGCGTCTTCGAGCGTGCCGGCGATCGTGCGCAAGGCGGGCTGGAACTGCAATCCGTGAAACGCGCTTCCGTCGTATTCGACGACGAGCCGGTACGTCGGCACGCGCGACGGGTTCACGAAATCGGCGCGACCGCCTTTAGCCTGGGCCGGGGCGCGGCGCCGAGCGTCGCGACGAGCGCCCCGACGGCGTCGGGATCGAACAGCGTGCGCGCGGCGGTCAGGCGGTCCAGCGCTTCGTCATGCGATACGGCGACGGCGTAGGGCCGGGCGGAGCGCATCGCGTCGTACGCGTCGACGACGGCGAGGAGGCGCGTCTCCCACGGGATCGCCAAGCCGCGCAAGCCGTCCGGATAACCGGAACCGTCGAGCCGTTCGTGGTGGCCGCGCACGATCTCCGCGATGCCGTGCGCATCTTGGGCGCGCAGCATCTGCTCGCCGCGTGCGGCGTGCGCGCGCAGGATCCGCCACTCCGCTTCGCTGAGCGTGTAGCGCGCGTTGAGCAAGGGACCGCGGATGTGCAACTTGCCGATGTCGTGAAAGAGCCCCGCTTGCCCGAGCACGACGGCTTCGTCGCGCGACAGCCCCGCGGTGATCGCGACGCGAGCGGACAACAACCCGACGTTGAGCATGTGACGGTGCGTTTCGTAATCGTGCTCTAACACAGCGCCGAGAAACGCGGAGGTAAAGGGTTGTGCAAAGAGACGGCTCAGCACGGCCCCGTGGTCTTCGAGCATGCGATGCTCCGTGTGGTGTCGACGCTCGGTTCCGTGCCCACACGGTATTGTCGTCGCGATGATGACAACGCGGGCCCCGCGGCATGCGTCTCGTGCCATCCGCTCGCTCGTTCTCAACCGGTTACAAGGAAAACGAAAAGACCGCCTTGCGGCGGCCTTCGATGGAATCTTTCGCGCGGTTCGTACGTTAGATCGTGTTGCTCGTCACGCTAAGACGCGGCGGGGAACGTCGCGCTTCTCGTCGAGGTCGAGGAGGTCGGGCCAGGTGGTGACGTCGGTGCGATCCGGCGCGACGTCGTTGCGTAGGCCCAGAAAATACTTCTCGGCGTCGCTGCCCGCTTGCGGGCCGTGCGAGAGGAACGTCTCGTTGAACTGCTCGCGCTCTTGCGGCGACTTCTTGTCGGCGAACGGCTTCACGTACGCTTCGATCTCCGACTCGCTCTGCGCGCCTTTGATGACATCGAGCAGCGCGTTGCCGTCGAGCCCGAGGAAGTCGAAGATCCCCTTGTCCATCGGACAGTCGTAGTTGTACTCGCCGTTGAGCCCGTTCGCGTGCGCGATGCCTTTGTCGATGGCGCGTCCGAGCTGGACGACCCCGAGCACCTTGTCGCGCACCGAGCGGGGATAGGACGTGGTCAAATCGCGTTTCAGCATGGTGAACGGTTGGACTACCTCACCGGTGGGGAGGTTTCGCCGGGGGTTGCCGCCGGCACCGGTACGATGACCGCGTCGAGGTGCGACGCCGGAACGAATCCGAGCCGGCGATACAACGCCACGGGCCCGTCGTCCGGATCGGACACGATGACGACGCGGCGCGGTGCGTCCGTGTTGGCCCAGGCGATCAGCGTGCGCGCGCACGCCGCGAAGAGGCCTCGACCGCGGGCCGCCGGGCGGGTCACCGGCATCATGAAGCGCGCGATCCCGTCGCCGCGGTACAATCCGACCGTCGTGAGCAGGCGATCGTCCTCGCGGATGCCGACGACGCGAGCGCGACCGGCGCGCGCGTCGCGGCGAACGCAATCGAAGCGCCAGCGCGTGAAGTCGCCGAACTCCGGATACTGCTCGGACGCGAGCGCCGCGGCTTCGTCCCAGCGTGCCGCGTCGTGGTCCACGACGCGCCGGTCGGCATGCGGCACCAGCCCGTCGTACGCCATCACGAGACCGCGCTCGCGCAGTGTCCCGGCGGGCGCGTCGGGGACCGGATCGGGCGCGTCGTAAGCGCGTTCCCACTGCACCACGAAACGCGGCGCGCCGAGCACGGCAAAGCGCGCGCGTCCTTCTTCGACCAACGCGGCGACACGCGTGATATCCGGCGGCGCGTCGAGAACGAAGCCGTGCCCGAACCAAAAATCGCGCCGCGACGGCGTGTCGATTACGACGCGGTCGTCGTCGCGCGTGCGGCGCACGATCCCGTCGTTCACCAGCGCGTCGGTCGCGATGCCCAGGCCGATCACGCCGTCGGAACCGGCTCCTCGTCATCGTGCTCGTCGTCGCGGAGCGGCCGCTGCAGCGGGAACAACAGCACGTCGCGGATCGACGCGTTGTTCGTCAGCATCATCACCAGCCGGTCGACGCCGATGCCGATCCCGGCGGTCGGCGGCATCCCGTACTCCAACGCGGTGACGAAGTCCCAATCAGGCGGCGGGATCTCTTCATCGCCCGCGGCGCGCTCGGCGATCTGCAGCTCGAAGCGGCGGCGCTGGTCGTCCGGATCGTTGAGCTCGGTGAACGCGTTGGCGAGCTCCATCGACGCGGCGAACAGCTCGTAGCGCTGCGTAAGCTCAGGATCGTCCTTCATGCGCTTCGCGAGCGGGGAAAGCACGACGGGGTAGCCGTAGACGAACGTCGGCTGCAGCAGATGCGGCTCGACGATCCGCTCGAACAGCTTGTCGAGCGCGTGCGCGTGCGTCGGCGAGTCGGGGATCCCGTA
>JALZBE010000540.1 GCA_030947665.1 Vulcanimicrobiota bacterium
TTGATTCGGTCCTCGACTCGGGCCGGTATTCGGTCGTGGTTTCGGTCTTCGTCTCAGTCGTGGTCCTTGATTCGGGGACATCCGCATTCGACTTCATGGTGATATCCTTCGTGGCGCGGCTTGGAAACGATAATGTCGGCCGGCCCGAATTCGAGTCACGGTCACGAGAATGCTGTGGACGCGAGCATACGCAAAGGTTGCTCGAAAGCTCGAGGTCGAGCCGGGATCTCCGAGACGTTCCCGCCTATCACGTCGCGGAAAAGGCGTGAATACGAGGCCGCCACGTTCGACCACCGCATTTCATGACCATAGCGATATGCACGAAGCTCCATCGCGCGGCGCCGCTGCGGATGATCGAGCAAGGTTGTGACGACTGCTGCGATCGAAACCGGGTCGCGGAAATTGCAGAACCGCCCCCGATCCTGCGCGAGGACTTCTCGTGCATGCAAATAGGGTGTAGACACAATGGCTTTGCCACAACCGAGCGCATAGGCGAGCGTGCCGCTCACAATCTGGTCGGCATTGAGATACGGCGTAAGGTAGATATCGCTTGCGGACAGATACGCTACTAAATCCTCGAAGGAAAGATAGCGGTCGACAAAATCGACATTATGCTTCAAACCGTGTGCGGTTACGAGAGCACGAAGAGATTCGCGATATGACTCGCCCTCCGTCTGGCGGACGAGCGGATGCGTCTGACCTAGAATGAGGTACAATGCGTCGGGATGACGGGCGACGATCATGCTCATCGCGCGAATCGCGTCCTCGAGCCCTTTCCCGCGCGAAAGCAGCCCGAAGGTGGAGATGACCTTTCGGTGGCTGAGCCCAAGCTTTCGCTTCGAGTGGGTCGTCGAGAGGAATGCGACATCGGGAACGCCGTGCGGAATGATGTGGATCGCCGCCTCGTTTACGGCGTACACCTGCTTTAGGATATCCTTGCCCGTGTGAGAGAGGACAACGATGGCATCTGCGCGTGCACAGAGGCGTCGCGTAACCGCGCGATGATGCGCCCTTGGCGCAGTCAGGATCGTGTGCAGTACGATCACGACGGGTTTTCGTACGGCAGCGAGCAAGGCGAGAAACGCATCGCCATCTTCACCACCGAAGAGGCCGAACTCGTGTTGCACCAGCAAGACACTTGCGGGGTGAGCATTGATGAATGCCGCGGTCGCCTCATACGAAGAAGGGTCGTCGCGTTTGAGACTCGCCGCAACCTGTGGCCCATACATGCGCCCGTCGCTACCGGGCTCGTCGATCGCGACCACGTCGCACGGTACGCCGACACGGGTGAGGCTATCCACCACGTCTTTCGTAAAGGTCGCAATGCCGCACTCACGGGGCGGGAAAGAGCCGAGTACGAGGGCGTGCAATTCCGTTTTATCCGCCATGTGCGTTCGCCCCGACGACCGGTATGCTGCTCGGCAACTCGACGCGCACCGCCGCGATGACATGATCGGCGGCGCCGTAATACACGTCGAGGGCGCCGTCGGCGCGCAGATCGGTTGCCGAGGGGAAGACGACGTCGGCGACGAGGCCGCTGCGCTCGTATTCTGTTTCCGGCTCGAGGACCGGAGACGGAGTACGGTAGAGCACTCGCGACGGCCGGTCCAAATCGAGAATCGCAACGCCCATGCAATACCGGGGATGTCCGCCCGAAGCTGAGACGGCGTGATACGTCAGGACCCAGCCGTACGGAAGCCGTACCGGCGGCGCGCCGGTTCCGACTTTTTTCGCTTCCCACGGCTGTTCCGGCCTCATCACCCGTTCGTGTCGTCGAACGGCGGTCAAGCACGTGATGTCCGCCAGCACCGCATCGACCGGGACATACGAGATCCAGATGTTTTCCTGCGTCTCGTCACCGCTCGGTGGATCGACCATCACCGTCCCGTCGTGATGACGACGAAAATGCAGGCGCGTCGTCGGCCGATGCAAGATCGCGAACGATGGGACGCCCTGAGGGTCGGAGACGACGTCGGGAAAGAGAGCGGCGTCCTTGTTGCCGCAGGCATTGAGATCGCGACCATCAGCCATGACTTCGAACCGAAGAACGCCAAGTCGCCGCCACGTCGACAGGTCCGACGAGACAGCGATGGCCACGCGCGGCTCGTACGGGACGAACGCCGTGTACGTCATGACGTAGCGCTCGAGCGACGGCACGTACACGACGCGTGGATCTTCGACCCCTCCGCCGCCCGCGCTGACTTCGTATGATTCGTGCGGTTCGAGCGCGACCCCGAGACGCTCGACAGCGACCGGCGTCTCGCCGTCGAAGCGAACCCGCGCGTGGCCGATGCGTGAATAGTTCCCTTCAGCGATGAGGCGCGGGAAAAGATGCACCGTGCCGTCCGCGGCACGAACGCCGCCCGGATTCACGACTCCCCACGCTTCGTGCGGCTGATCCCCCCGCGGGCTCATGATCACGCCGAGCCGCGCTGTCGCAAAATCGAGGCCCGTCGTTGATGTCGGCATGTGCAGAACCCCAGAAAGTACTCCTCATGAGGATATCGCGGGGTGGCCCGTGCCGGGTATCGTGAAATACACGGATGGACCCGCCTCGGACCCGTCGTTCTCCAGCGCCTGGACCTTCGCCACGCGACGCCGCGCGCACGCCCGGCACTTTGTTCGCCGCGATCGCAGCACAATCGCACGCGGTATCGTGGAAATCCGGGAACGGCAGCCGGCATCGCATGGCGCTCCCGCGGGCTATACGTGCGAAGCGGTCGGCGTCGATTCCCAGCCCAGGACGCGCGCGATCAGCTCGCTGCGGTTTCCGCTCCCGGTCTTGTCCAGCATGCTCTTG
>JALZBE010000007.1 GCA_030947665.1 Vulcanimicrobiota bacterium
GTCCCATACGGACCCGTCTGCGAACTCTTCGTGCAGCGGGACCGCGATGACGCGGCCGATGGCCGCGCGTCCGGCATCCGTGTCCACGAAGAGCTCGACGCCCACGTCGCGGCCCTTCACGCGCGTGCAGATGTCGTTGCCCATCGCCATGCCGGCCGCATAGCGGCCGCTGGTCTGACTTTCCTCGACGTCGAGCACGTTGCCGTCGCGGCCGACCTTCACCAGCGCGATTCGTGCAAGCGTCGCGTTCTTCGCACCGTTCTGCAGCGTATAGCAGACCTCGCCGCGATTCCCGTACGGTACGATGTCGAGCACCTTGAACGGTTCGGTAATGCTCGTTGAGACGGAGTACAGCGGGCCGCCCGAGGGGACGGCGGCCGCAGGCGGCGGGATCGCGAACGGCAGCTTGTCACCGGTCTTCGGCACGTCATCGGTACGAAACGCCGTACCGTCCTCGTACACCACTTCTCGCGCCGACGCAACGATGCCGGCAACCGCGACTGCCTGCGCAGCGCCGCGCGGGCGGTACATGAACGATGACGTGACGGAACGTCCTTCGTGAAACGTCTTGTGGCAGTTGCCGTTGGTGAACGGATGGTCGAGGGGATAGCGCGGCGTCGACGTGCCCGCCGGAAGACCGGAGCCGAACTTGCCGTACGAGAAGTTCAGCTCGACGCCGATGACCACGCCTTGCGCATCGACATACGCCAGGCTCAGCCCGATCTGCTTCGCCGTCTTCTGCCCGTTCTGGACGAAGCCGACGCACACGACGTCGATTGGAGCGGCAGACTCGGTGCTATGCGTGAAAAACGCGTCGGTGATCGTCACGACGCTCGGATGGCTCGTATCGTTGACGAGCACGGGCGGCGCCGCGTCCGCACGTGACGCGGCAAACAGCACCGTGGCGATAATGATCGCAACCCGGACAATCCGCATCGGTGCTGATTCGAATCCACGCACGCGTGGGCCTCTTGCGATCAGCCGTGCTAGCTTCGGTCCTATGGCTACCGGGCGGCTAGTCGTGGAAAAACGGGAACGTTCTTGCATCTTTCCGGGTTGTGGGAGCGAGTGGATAATTCCGAATTGGAACGACTTCGGCCCGTCGAGGGCATTGCGCTTCAGCCGGGGCCGATTCGGCGTGCCCAGCACGGTGAATCCGGTGTGGTGTCATTTCACAATCCGTCGCCCACGTCGGACGATGCGGCACACAACCTTGTCGATAACCTTTTTGCTCGAAACCACCGCCCGATACCGGGGCTGTCGTACGCGATCAACTACAAACTCGCCGAGGGCCGCTCGGGCGGCGACATCGTCGATGTGTACCACTTTGACAACGACGCTGTTGCAATCTCGGTCGCCGACATCGTCGGCAAAGGGCCTCGAGCGGCAGTTCATGCGGCCCTGATAAAATTCAGTCTTCGCGCCTACGCGTCTCAAGGGCTCGCGCCGGAAAAGGTCATGCGTTCGCTCGACCGGCTGTACCTCGAGAACAACGCGTTCGAGAATACCGAATCGTTCTCTAGCGTCTTTCTCGGAATGCTCGATCCGACGCGTCGCTATTTGACGTATGCTTCAGCGGCACATGAGCCCGTCGTCGTCGTGCATTCGGACGGGACGATGCTGCCGCTCGCAGTCACCGCGCCGCTCATCGGAGTTTTCGATGATCAGCATCACCTGTTCAAACAGAAGATGGTCGAAATGCACCCGGGCACGCTCATCGTCGCCACGACCGACGGGGTTACCGAGGCCCGAACCAAGCACGGCGAACTCTTTGGCATGGAGCGGTTTACGCGTGAAGTCGTGAAACGCCGGACGGAATCGGAAGAACGTCTTGCTGAAGGGCTGCTGGATGCCGTCGAAGATTTTTGCGGCGGCGAACGCCGCGATGACATCGCGATCATCGTGGCCCGCATTCACTAACCGCGGGCCGGCGGCACATGGTCGATCACCTGTTCGCGGACGCCGGCCTCGCCGCTTTGTACGATCAGTTCTGCCCCCGAGCACAACGAACGGACTTCGATTTCTATCTGCCGCTCGTCATGTCGGCGAAGGCCGTTCTCGATGTCGGCTGCGGGACGGGTGCACTGCTGAAGGAGGCTCGGGACGCGGGTCATGCAGGTCGGCTATGCGGACTCGACCCGGCTCCGGGTATGCTGGCGCAGGCGCGTAAACGGCCGGATATCGAGTGGGTTCTGGGGGATCTCGCGTCGACCGGCTGGGACAGTGAGTTCGATCTCGTCGTCATGACCGGTCACGCCTTTCAAGTACTCATCGAGGATGATGAAATCCATCGCTCGCTCGCCGCGATCCGTTCGGCGTTGACGGGTGATGGTCGTTTCGTCTTCGAAACGCGAAACCGGCTCGCGAGAGCATGGGAAGACTGGACGCCGGAGAAACCGGTCGAGTTCACCGACACCGAAGGCGTCAGCGTGCGATTGACCCGCATGGTCACCGCCGCAATTGATGATCGCCTCGTCTCCTTCACCCACACATTTACCAGCCCGACATGGAAGCAACCGCAGGTGAGTACGAGTACGCTGCGATTTTTTGATGCGGCGTCGCTCTTGCCGTTTCTGACTGCCGCCGGCCTGACGATCGAGGAACAGTTCGGAGACTGGAACCGAACTCCGCTGACCGAAACGAGCCCGGAAATCATCACCATCGCGCGCCGGCTCGATTAAATCCGCAACTGGGGGGTTGCGCTTTTCGCTGTGATGTGCAACTATGGGGTTGCACATCGCACATAGTGAGGGCATCGTGGTTCAAGACCGGATCGAGCGAGAAACCGTGATCGCGGCTCCGCCGGAGCGCGTGTGGGAGATCATCACGCAGGCGCAACATGTCGGCACATGGTTCGGCGACTCGGCGGAGATCGACTTGCGGCCGGGCGGCACAATCGTGCTGCGCTGGGAAAAGTACGGCACGCAGATCGGGACGATCGTGAACATCGACGAGCCGCGCTACTTCTCGTATCGTTGGAACCCCGGCGTCACGGGCGAGAAGTTGACCAACGCCGATTCCACGCTCGTCGAGTTCACGTTGACGCCGCACGAAGGGCAGACGCGATTGCGCGTGGTCGAAACCGGCTTCAGCCGTTTGTCGCGGAACGAAAGCGAGCGCGCCGAGCAGTTCGAAAGCAACAGCGATGGCTGGGGGATCCAGCTCCGTGATTTGCAGGAATACGTCAAAGGGCTTGCGGCCTAACGCCGCTGGGGGGCGATGAACACGCGCAGGGGCGACGTAGACGAGGTGCTCGTCGCCCTCGCCGACCCCACGCGGCGCCGGCTACTCGACGCGCTCTCCGCGCATCCGCAAACGACCGCGACGGCGCTGGCGGAAAAACTCCCCGTGACGCGCCAAGCGATCGTGAAGCATCTGGGCGTCCTCGAACACGCCGGATTGGTCGAAGCGCGCAAGCTAGGCCGCGAAGTGCAGTTCTCCGTTCGGCCGGAACGCCTCGAATCGACGGCGCGATGGATGCACGGCGTCGCAGCGGCGTGGGATGAACGTCTGGACGCGATCAAGCGTCTCGCAGAAAACCAGTAGAGATCACCATGCAAGAAACGAGAGATCGCTGATCGACCACAAGGTCGGAACGCGCGAAGAATGGCTTGCGGCGAGGCTGCCGCTCCTCGAGGCCGAGAAGGCGCTGACGCGGCGCGGCGACGAGCTGACGCGGATGCGGCAAGAGCTGCCCTGGGTTCGCGTCGACAAGGAGTACCGCTTCGAGACCGACGAGGGCGCCGCGACGCTGGCGGATCTCTTCCGCGGGCGCTCGCAGCTCCTCATCTATCACTTCATGTTCGGTCCCGAGTACGAGGCGGGGTGTCCGTCGTGTTCCGCGATCGCGGACAGCTTCAACGGCTCGGTCCCCCATCTTGTGAATCACGACGTTTCGTTCTACGCCGTCTCGCGCGCGCCGCTCGCGAAGCTGCAAGCGTACGAACGGCGAATGGGCTGGAGCTTTCCGTGGGCGTCGTCGTTCGGGAGCGATTTCAATTACGACTATCAGGTCGCGCGTACGGAAGAAGAGCAGCGGTCCGGGCCCGTCGAGTACAACTTCCGCCCGATGGACATGCGGCCCGCACTGACTGCGCCGCCGGATAGCTGGGTCGCGCAGATTGCGGGAAACGCGGGGACCGACGTGGCTTCGTACATGCGCGAAGGCCCCGGTTTGAGCGCGTTCGTGCTGAAGGACGGCGTCGTCTACCACACCTACTCGTCGTACGGCCGTGGGCTCGACGCAATCTGGGGGATGTACCAATGGCTCGATCGCGCGCCGCTCGGCCGCAACGAGGACGGCGAGTGGTGGTTCCGCCGCCACGACGAGTACGAGCGCACGTAACGTTCCATCGCTACGTCAACGGGATGTAGGAAGGGGCCCCGCGTTCGCGAGGCCCCTTCGTCCGTTCGAACGCCGTGTCTTGACGTCAGGTCAGGTCGTATCGGTCGAGATTCATCACCTTATTCCATGCGGCGACAAAGTCCGTGACGAACTTGTTCTTCGCGTCGTCGCAGGCGTAGACTTCGGCGAGCGCTCGGAGCTGCGAGTTCGATCCGAAGATGAGGTCGACGCGCGTGGCGCTCCACTTCACCGCGCCGGTCGCGCGATCGCTGCCTTCGAAGATTTCCTCCGTGCCCGAGGCGCGCTTCCACGTGGTGCCCATGTCGAGCAAGTTGACGAAGAAGTCGTTGCTGAGCGTCCCCGGACGGCTCGTGAACACGCCGTGCTTCGTCTGCCCGGCGTTCGCACCCAGCGCGCGCATACCGCCGACGAGCACCGTCATTTCGGGAGCGGTCAGCGACATCAGCTGCGCACGGTCGACGAGCATCTCCTCGGCGGAAACGCCCAGCGGTGCGGCTTTGAGGTAGTTGCGGAAACCGTCCGCATGCGGTTCGAGGACCGCGAACGCGTGGACGTCGGTCCGCTCCGGCGATGCGTCCGTGCGGCCCGGCGTGAAGGGGACCTGCACGTCGTGGCCCGCGTTTTTCGCCGCTTGTTCGACGGCGGCGCAGCCGCCGAGAACGATCAGGTCGGCGAGCGATACCTGCTTGCCGGCCGTCTTCGCACCGTTGAACTCGGTCTGAATCCGTTCGAGCGCCGAGAGCACCGTCGCCAGCTGCGCGGGCTGGTTGACTTCCCAATCTTTTTGCGGTGCGAGGCGCAGGCGCGCCCCGTTCGCACCGCCGCGCTTGTCGGAGTTGCGGAACGTCGCCGCCGAAGCCCACGCCGTCGCGACCAGTTGCGAAACCGACAGCCCCGACGCCAGAATCTTGCCTTTGAGCGCCGCGATGTCGGCGGCGTCGATCAGCGACTGCGTCGCGTCTGGGACCGGGTCTTGCCACAGCAGCTCTTCCGCCGGCACCAACGCGCCGAGGTAGCGCGAGCGCGGCCCCATGTCGCGATGCGTCAGCTTGTACCACGCGCGGGCGAACGCGTCCGCGAACTCTTCCGGATTCTCGTGGAACCGCTTCGAGATGGGCCCGTACTGTGGATCCATGCGGAGGGCGAGATCGGTCGTGAGCATCATCGGCGCGTGGCGCTTCGACGGATCGTGCGCGTCGGGTACCGTGCCGTCGGCAGCCGAATCCTTCGGTTTCCACTGCGACGCGCCGGCCGGGCTCTTCGTCAGCTCCCACTCGAAGTTGAAGAGATTGTCGAAGTAGTTGTTGTCCCACGTCGCCGGGGCCGTCGTCCACGCGCCTTCGAGTCCGCTCGTGATCGTCGCGACGCCGTTGCCGTTGCCGAAGCTGTTTTTCCAGCCCAGACCCTGCTCTTCGATCGGTGCCCCCTCGGGCTCGGGGCCGACGTGCTGCTTGGGATCGGCGGCGCCATGGACTTTGCCGAACGTATGCCCGCCCGCGATGAGCGCGACCGTTTCTTCATCGTTCATCGCCATGCGCGCGAACGTCTCGCGAATGTCGCGTGCCGATGCGAGCGGGTCGGGATTGCCGTTCGGGCCTTCCGGGTTCACGTAGATCAAGCCCATCTGCACGGCCCCGTACGGCGGCGCTAGCTCGCGATCGCCGGAATAGCGCTGGTCGCCCAGCCACTCCTTTTCACCGCCCCAGTTGATGTCTTCTTCGGGCTCCCAAACGTCTTCGCGTCCGCCGCCGAAGCCGAACGGCTTGAGCCCCATCGACTCGATGGCGCAATTGCCGGCGAACACCATCAAGTCGGCCCACGAGAGCGCGCTGCCGTACTTCTGTTTGATCGGCCAGAGCAGCCGGCGCGCCTTATCGAGGTTCGCGTTGTCGGGCCAGCTGTTGAGCGGTGCGAAGCGCTGCGTGCCGCTGGACGCGCCGCCGCGACCGTCGAAGATGCGATAGGTGCCCGCGCTATGCCAGGCCATGCGAATGAACAGCGGCCCGTAATGACCGTAGTCGGCCGGCCACCAGTCCTGCGAGCGCGTCATCAGCGCGAAGATGTCGTTCTTCAGCGCGGCCAGATCGAGTTTCTTGAATTCATCAGCGTAGCGAAACGTCGGGCCCATCGGGTCGATCACCGACGAATTCTGGTGAAGCACCTTGAGGTTCAACTGGTTCGGCCACCAGTCTCGATTCGTCATCAACCCGGCGTCCATGTGGGTGCCCGACGGGGTACCGTGGGGTACCGGGCAACCGCCGTTTTTGTCGAGTTCCGATTCGAGCATGTGCTTCTCCGACTTGCGTTGAGGGCGGTTCTCGCGTATAACTGATTGTGAGAACCATTTTCACTTAGTATCCGAGGCTACTTCATCCCAAAGCCCATGTCAAGCACCGATCAAGGGCTCCCGCCGAACTACCGAATCGTCCTCGACGTCGTCGAGGAAGCCGGATGCGGCAGCCACGTGACCGCCCATGATATTTGGGTGCGCGCCCGCGCGGTGCAGCCCCGGATCGGCTTTGCCACGGTGCACCGCGGGCTGATCCGATTGCACGAACTCGGCGCGGTGATGAAGATCGATGTTCCCGGCGGGACCTCGGCGGTGTACGAACCTGCGGCGAGCCCGCACGCGCACTTCCGCTGCGTTGGTTGCGGTACGATCACCGATCTCGAATACGCCGTTCCGCCGCAAACCGTTCGCCGGCTCGCCGAACGCCACGGGGTCGCGATCGAAGGCGAAGCGGTGACGTTCACCGGCCGCTGCGGGGACTGCGGCTAGCTACGGCGCCGGCTTCGCGGCATCAACGTACAATCGAGCACGCCGAAAAGTCCCAGTTGTAAACCGGGACTTTCGGCCCACACCCCGTCGCTTTTGTGCTAAATCGGGATCGCTTTGAGTCGGCTTGCGGCGGCGAGCGCAACGATGATGACCAGAGCTGTCATGGCGGCCTCCAGATGACCGTTGCGATGACGGTCGGCGATTTGGTGAGGCGAGCGTATCGAAATCGCGCGTCACGCGCGCCCTACAGCTTGATGACGCGCGTTGCAAACGCCTGAACGACGCGGTTTTAGGGGTGTCGAACTCGGCGCGCCGAAGCATTGCGCCAATGTCGGATCATTGGCAACTCGCCAAGCGAGTGATGATCTGGAACGACGAGCCGCCGCTTCCGGAGCCCGGGCGGCGCGCGGATGCAACGACCGCGCTGCTCGCCGGGATCGCGCGCGCGCTTCAGGCCGATCAAGCCGCTGAAGTAGACCGGTTGTGCCGGCACGCGATGCGCGGTTCATCCGACCCTTTCGTCCCGGCGATGTTCCTCGCCGCGCGGCTGTTGAACGCGCCGAGCGGTGTCGAGGAAGCCGAAGCCCTGATCTTGGGCTGCGGGATCCAGGAGGATCCCGAGCGGCGCACCTATGCCGCGGCGCTTCTGGCCTTTGCTTGGGCGTGGCGTCACGAGCGCGCCCCGTCGGAGCGGCATGCCGCGGAAGCGCTCGCAGCTCTGGAGGACGTCGACGACGAGGCGTTCATCGGATTGGTCGAGATGCGGCTGACGCAGGCCGCGCAGTGGCGTGGCGATTTGGTGAGCGTGAACGAGCTTGCGGCTCGAGCGGCGAGCCGGCTCGAGCGCGCCGGTGCGTATACCTTGGCCGCGAACACCCTTACGTTTCAGTGCTTGCCGAATATCGAGCTCGGCGACGTCGAAGCGGTACGCGGCATTCTCGCGCGGGCGGCGAGGCTGGCCGAACTCGGCGGCGCCCCGACCGTGAAACGAACGGTCGCAAACATGAGCCTCGCGTTCGCCGTCATGACCGGCGACGATGCCGGGATGAGCGCGCACAAGCCGACGCCGTTCGCCCACAACGCATACGATTCGTTTGTCTCGACCGTGTACTTCGCGACGCAGACCGGGTGGCACCGGCGCTGGCACGATTTTCTGGCGCAGCTCGGCAACGCGGATCCGGTCAGCAGCGCGCAACAGGCACTCAAGGACGCGCTGATCGCGGTCGGCGCGACGGCGACCAACGACGACGCCGAAGCGCGCTCGCGGTGGCGGCGGGCGGTCCACCGGCTGGCGCACGGGTCGGCGTGGAACCTGTCGGACACGCGGATTCGGCGCCTCGCTCGGGCACTCGCGTGCACTGCCGGCGCGACGATCGGCGAGGTTGCGCGCGCCGATCGCGCGGCGATACCGTTGCGCGGAACCCGTCAGCTCGCCGTGTACAGCGGCGATCCCGAGCCGACCTACGCCGGCTTTCAGCGACTCGTTGCGGCGATGCGCGAATCACGCAAGGCCGCGGATCCCGCGGTCGTGCTGACCCCGGCGCAGACTGCGCTGCTCAAGGCGCTCGCGAGCGACGACAGCATCCCCGAGATCGCACGGCGGGATCCCGAACGGCGCAGCGTCGCGACGATCCGCAGCCACGTCCAACACGTATACGACGCGCTCGACGTGCACTCCAGAACCGCCGCCGTCCTCAAGGCGAAGGAACTGTCGTTGCTTTGATTCCGCAGAGTCACGCGCAGTCGATCGGCTCGGCCTGAGCGCGGCGAGCGAGAGTCAGCAGTCTTCTCATCGGTCAATGTCCCTCCCACCGTGGGGCGCACTAGCGTCAGCCTGAGCTAACATCAGTCTTTTTCTGCCGGCGCTTATATGAGACCGGCGAGCCGTACCCTCGGCGCCCGACAAGACCGTTCGCTTATGTCACCCTTTGCGCTTTCGTTTCGACGTCGTCTTGCCGCCGGCATGTTTGGCCGGGCTCGTTTCCGCGGCGCGCAGTTCCTCCGGGCGATGAACCGCTTCTGCGCCGGTGCGCGCGCTTCTCACGAGTACCTCTGGATGGTCAGCTGACGCTTTCGCAACGTGTCCCTTAACCTTCGTCGTCTTCTTGACGATGCGCTTAACCGTGCCTTGAACCACGCCTTGCGAAGCATCCCATTCGACGGCCTTCCCCGGCTTCAACGCAGTCGCACGTGCCTTTGCCATCCGAATTTACCTCCAACTCCACGCTCGTCTGTTTCCCGCGCGGCGTCGGAGCGAACCGTCCGGCGGGTGAAACCATTGCGTGGTCCGTGGTGCCTAAGTCAAGTATGCAGATCCATCGTATCGTCGCCTTTGCCTTTGTGTTTTGTGTCAGTACGGGAGCCCTCGCTGCCGCGGCGAGCAAACCTCTCGTTCTCCGTGGAATGGTCGTGTCGTCGTCGGCCGCTTCGTTCAGCGTCAAGACGGCAACCGGCGTCGTCACCATCGCCTACGGTCGCAAGACCGCGTTTGTGGGCGCAGATCGCGGCTCGCCGGCAGACGTCGTTCCCGGAGCGTTCATTGGCGTTGCGAACGTCCCGGGCGCAGGCGCCTCGCGGGCGCTCGAGGTGTCCGTGTTCGACGAGAAGATGCGCGGGACGGGGGAAGGCGACGGTCCGTGGGATGCGCCCGCGACGCATGGTTCAAGGATGACGAACGGTACGGTTGCGCAGCCGCATGCGATGATGACCAACGGCACGGTCAGCGGTATGAACAGCGCGACGAAGACCATCGCCGTGAACTACAAGGGCGGCTCGCGCAAGATCGCCGTCACGCCGTCCACGCCGATCGTCCGCGTCTCGCCCGGCAGTGCGAAACTGCTCGCGCGCGATGCCAGCGTGTTCGTGAGCGCACAGAAGATGCCGAGCGGGCTCACCGCACAATTCGTCGTCGTCGGCAAGCAGGGAACCGTCGTCCCGCTATAACAGCGAGCGAATACCGCGCAGGAGGGATCAAAACCATGCTTCACACGCCAAACAAACGCGTCTCCATCTATCAGCCCGAACAGTCGGGCTTGATCTTCCCCGAACTTCCGGCGTTCGCGAGCTTCGCTGAGGAGCGCGCGTACCGCAAGAAGCACCTCGTCGCAGCCGTGCGCGCCTTCGCCCAGCAAGGCTTCGACTACGGTTTCGCGGGCCACCTCACCGTGCGCGATCCGGAGCACACGGATCTCTACTGGACGAACCCCATGTGCGTCCACTTCTCGCAGGTCAAGCTCTCGAATCTCGTGTTGGCCGATCACGACGGCAACGTGGTCGAGGGTGCGCACGCGATCAACCGCGCCGGATTCGTGCTGCACTCAGCTGTCCATGCCGCGCATCCGGACATCGTCGCGATGTGCCACGCGCACACGACGTACGGGACGGCGTGGTGCGCCACGGGCCGCCCGCTCGACATGATCACCCAGGACGCGGCGTGTTTCTACGACGATCACGTCGTCATCGGCGCGTCTGCCGGCGCCGTCGCGGTCGAGAAGCAGTCGGGACAATCGGTCGCGGACGTGTTCGGGAAGAACCGCGCCGCGCTGCACCAGAATCACGGCCTGCTCACCGCTAGCCGTCACAGCATCGACGATGCGGCGTTCTGGTTCATCGCGCTCGAACGGTGCTGTCAAGTGCAGCTGCTCGTCGAAGCGTCAGGGGTCAAGCCGCAGATCGTGTCGGAGAAGAGCGCGCGCTACAGCCGCGAGCACGTGGGCAACGAGTTCATCGGCTGGCTGCACTTCCAAACGATCTACGATCAGCTCGTCGCGACCCAGCCGGACATGTTCGAGTAACGACTATGTGAGGCCAACAAGGCGCAGCGACCGGCGAATTTCGGCTTTTCGACCCTCCCGCGGCCAACCCCGCACTTTGCTGACGACGTGGCAATCGCAGCATCGAGTTACGGCGTGGTGTTCGCGCGGACGATGCGGTCGCTCATGGCCGCGAGGCAAACCGGGCGCGAACAGGCTCATGGCGATATCGCCGTGCTTCCATCGGCGCACCGGTACGTCCCAGTTCTTCGGAGCATGTCCACCCTGTCGATATGTGAACTGCGGGCCGCCGCTGCGAACCCGAACGGGCGCGACGGCGTCGGCGTCTCCGGTCGACTCGGTGAAGTTGACCATGTAGTACATGTTCGCGATCTTTGCTTCATAGGCGAGCGCGACGCGCGGCCTCGGGGCTTCGCTGAGCACGTGAGCGACCGCAAGTGCGTCCCGGCCGGTAATCCCGTCGGCATGACGATCGAGAACGGCATGCGGCGCTGCGCTTCCGCGACAATGAGACGGTCCGCGCGATGGATCAAAGGCGCGCGCGTGCGATACGACGATTCGATACGCCCACGCGACGAACGCCCCGGGATTCGAGAGCGTCGAAAGCTTCGTGCATATCACGGCGCAGGCGGCCTGAGCCGCATCTTCAGCGGCGCCGCGCTCGCCGAGGATCGACCATGCGATCCGGTACGCGTTCGGCCAAAGAAGGCGGACGAGAGACTCCTGAGCCCCGTCGTCTCCGTTTGATGCGGCCGTGGCCATGGCCGAGAGCCTGGTACCGTCGTTCACATTGGGAAAGACGTTAGCCGAAGGCGAAGTGTTTGCCCGCGGCGAGCCCCAGCCCGACCCGCGAACGGGCCAGGAGTGCGCTGCCGGTGAACAGACCGGCATGAAAGCGGCAGTGTTTCGCGGCGCGAACAAACCCTTGACGATCGAAGACGTGAACGTCGATCGTCCGCTGGGCCACGAGGTTCTGGTGAAGACCGTCGCGGTCGGCGTCTGCCATAGCGATCTGCACTTCGTCGACGGGTTGTTTTCGCACCCGGCGCCGGCCGTTCTCGGACACGAAGCTGCGGGAATCGTCCAAGAGGTGGGCGATCAGGTGACGTACGTGAAGCCGGGCGATCACGTCGTCTCGTGTCTGTCGGTGTTCTGCGGCCACTGCGACCAGTGCCTCACCGGACACCCGAACCGCTGCTTGAACCCCGAACTGCGCCGGTCGAAATCGCAGCCGCCGCGCCTGTCGCAGAACGGCGGGCCGATGCACCAGTTCCTCAACATCTCGGGCTATGCGGAACAGATGCTCCTGCACGAGCACGCGCTCGTGAAGATCCGTGACGACATGCCGCTCGACCGCGCCGCGCTCATCGGCTGCGGCGTGCTGACGGGCGTCGGCGCCGTGCTGAACACGGCGCGGATCGAAGGAGGATCGACGGTCGCGGTGTTCGGCACCGGCGGCGTCGGCCTGGCCGCGATCCAAGGAGCGCGCATCGCCGGCGCGCGGCAGATCATCGCTGTCGACCTGATCGAGAGCAAGCTCGCGAAAGCGAAGGAACTCGGCGCGACGCACACCGTCGACGCGTCGTCGGCGAACCCCGTGCGCGCCATCCGCGAGATGACGGGCGGCGGCGGCGTCGACTATGCGTTCGAGGCGATCGGTATCGCGAAGGTCGCGGCGCAGGCGTTCGAATGCGTGAACGCCGGCGGCACCGCGACGATCATCGGCATGATCCCGCTCGGCCACAAGATCGAAGTGGACGCGCGTCTGCTGCTGTGGGAGCGCAAGCTCCAGGGCAGCATGATGGGATCCAACCGGTTCCGCGTCGACATCCCGCGCTACATCGACTTGTACATGCAGGGGCGGCTGAAACTCGACGAGATGATCACGCGGACGGGCAAGCTCGAGGACGTCAACGACGCGTTCCGCGCGATGAAGGCCGGCGAAGTCGCCCGCACCGTCCTGACGATGGCGTGATGAGCACACGTCTACACGCCTACGTTATTTCGACGCATCAGAACGAAGCCACGTGCATCGCGAGCACGAATTCGAGCCGCATCGCCGCGAGCGGCGGCTACGACGAGAACGCGAAGCAGTTCGAGTTGAAGGCGAACTTTTTTGGCCGGCGAGATGTGGCACCAGCGCTCCGTCATTCAGCCGGCGTCGGCCAGTGCGATGACTGCGACCAGCTACCTGAGCTTCGGCTCGGTGCCGGAGT
The DNA here is from genome assembly GCA_030947665.1 of Vulcanimicrobiota bacterium. Classification (GTDB taxonomy): domain Bacteria; phylum Vulcanimicrobiota; class Vulcanimicrobiia; order Vulcanimicrobiales; family Vulcanimicrobiaceae; genus Vulcanimicrobium. The sequence goes on from JALZBE010000007.1 coordinate 13,135, forward strand.
GGAAGGCCGTGGCGATCACGTACACGCGCCGGGCGAAATAGGACGAAACGGCGACGAATCGCTACCGCATCGTAAATGCATCAGCCATGTCGTCTTGCTCTCTTCGCTTGATTCCAATTGAGTTCGCGACGGTGCTCCAATCGCGGACGACGCCCGCAATGCGGTCGATGATCGCCGTTGCGTGCGCGCTTCCGATCCGAAAATACGGCGCGACCGATCGCACGAGATCGAGGTCGAGGGCATTATCGCTTTCGTTGATGTTCAAGCAGAGACCATACGCGCCGGGAATCGGGTTCATGTCATACGCAGCGGAGAGTCGCCAACCGGCATTCGGCGTTAGCACGAAGCCGTGGTTACGAAGATGGTCGTCCGAGTTGGACACCATGACGTTGAAAACGATACGGGACCAGAGTTCGACGAGGTCTTCGCGCGGCGCTGCGCCCTGCGACATGATGACTTCGGCGATTTCGAGATAGCTTGCGCCGGTGGAGGCGCCGGCACCATCCTCGTTACCCGTCAGAGTCATCGCGGAAGCAAAGTGGATGCGCGCGCCCGACGGATGACGATCGAAGCGCCGCACCAAGAACGTATGCTCGCTGCTCGCGAATGTACGGGCATCGCTGATCGGAACGCGTAGGCCGCAACGCTCGGCGAGCCTCGCCACGACGAGCTCCCACGCGCCGACGTCATAGCGATCCTTGGCACTCGGAAATTTCGCGATCCAGAGGTTCCCCTGGACGTCGGCGACCGTTGCCTTTGGCCGCGCGCCGCCGAGCGACGCACCGGGCGCGAGGAGGATTCGAAGCCATTCGTCTATCCTCGGATCATCGTCATGCGCATCTTCTTCGAGGGCGCGGCTCGCGGCCTCGAGTTTGCGCAAACTCACGAACGGCGGAGCAGCGCTCTCGGCTTGGTCGTCCAAGAACGGGCCGTCCGTTGTCAGTTTGTAACGCAGCGCTCCAGATCGAAACGCGTCGTGGACGCCGAGCAGATAGTCGGATCGCCCGAGGCGCGCGTTTCGGGGAACCAAGCCGGCGCGCTTGTTGCGATCGAACCGGCGCCGTATGAGCATTTCTCCCCAGCGATCGGGACTCGAGTCCTTGAAGACGCCAAATATCGTGCGTCCGTCCTTGGGAAATTGTGACCCCGGAAATACCCCCAAGTCCGGATCAAGGGACTGTCTCGATAGTGTCGGGTCGGTCAGCGCATCGTCGTCGAATGCAAAATCGAATAGCTCGCCGGTGCGGCCTGGGCGCACGCGCAGGCTTCCGAGCCGTTTCGGCAGCTCGCCCGCGCTCCAGTCTCGATAGACCTCGATCACGCCTTCCATCGCGACTCGCTCCTCGTGCGTGCACTGCGCGGAAGGGCCGCATCCTGGAGATCACGACCGAGGGTATCGACCGCTGCGACCGCATCGAGATCGTTATCGAGCCCAAGAACGTGGAGAACCGCGGCATACGCGCCGATCGTGACGCCCATGCCGCCATGCTCGACGTTCCGCAGCGTCATCACGGACATGCCGGCCCGTTCCGCAACGAGCTTTGCCGAGAGCCGGCGCCGGAGCCGAGCTGTGCGAATTCGTTCGCCAAGGCGCGAAAGCCGGCGTTCCATGGGCGGAAGCAGTGGCGCTACGCGCTTGGCCATGCCATTATTCTAGCCTATTCTAGCATAATAAGCAATAATAATGGCATCTCCGTAGAGGGAGAGCAAGCGGTCGTTTTGGCGAGTGGCATCCCGCAAAGACGATTCGCGTGGTGATGGTTGACGGCATCGTTCGGCCGTTGTAACCTCCGGCATCCTTTGCTACCCCGCAGCCACGAAGTGCCAGCCGAGGCGGATGCGCAGGCGTTCTCCCAGCCAGTCGGAGAGCGCGACGAGTGCCCACGTCACCAGCACATACGCGAACATTTGACGGTAGAAGAACAGCTGCTGCGCCTGAAACAGCGCTTGCCCGACCCCGCCCGCGCCGATCAAACCGACCACGGTTGCCGCGCGCACGTTCCATTCCAGCCGGAAGAGCGTGTGCACCACGAGCGGCCCCAGCGCAAGCGGAAGAAAGCCGAATGCGACGATCGGCAGTGGCCGCGCACCGGTCGCCGCCAGCGATGCGATGGGCGCGACGGGCACGTTCTCGAAACTCTCGGCGTAGAGTTTGCCGAGCACGCCCGCCGAGTGCAGCCCCAGCGCGATCGCACCCGCGAGCGGGCCGATCCCGACGCTCACGACGAGGATCAGCCCAAACACCAATTCGGGGATTGCGCGCGCGACGTCGAGCACGCGGCGCACCGCGACGACGAGCGCGAACGGCGCGAGCCGGCGCGCCGCGATCAGCGACACCGGAAACGCGAGCACCGCGCCGAGCAGCGTGCCGCCCATTGCGATGGCGAGCGTCTGCGCGATCAGCAGCGGCAGCGCGACGATCTGCTCGGCACGCAGCTGCGGCGGAAACATGCCGGCGAACGTGTGCAGCGCGTGGACGAAGGCGAAGATCTGCGGGCGGTCGAGCCACAGCGCGATCAGCCCGACCGGCAGGAGCACCAACACCGTGCGCGGTGCGCGACGGGCGAGCATGCCGAAGCTGTCGACGCCCGCGACCAGTGCGACGAGCACGATGATGATCGTCAGCGTGCGGTGGAAATCCAGCGTGCTGAGCGCGCCGACGAGCTCCGCGCCGATCCCGCCGCCGCCGACCGCGCCGACGATGATCGACGCGCGCATCGCGCACTCGAACGCGTACGTGCCGAACGTCAGCAAATCGGCCTGCGTGAGCGGGATCAGCCCGAACGCGGCGATCGCGACGCGCGAGGCGCCGGTGGCGCGCAGCGCTTCGAGCGGCGCAGCATCCGCCGCGACGAACAAATCGCCGAAGACGCGCCCGACCATCGCCGTGTAGAACACAGCCAGCGCGGCGATCCCGGCGGCGGGCCCGAGCCCGAGCACGACGACCGCGAGGATCGCGAGCGTCAGGTCGGGGATGGCGCGCAGCGACGAGAGCACGGCCACGATGAGACGGTGTCCGGGCGCGCGCGTCGCGATCGCGACGGCCAGCGGAACGCCGAGGGCGAACGCGACGAGCATCCCGGCGGCAGCCATCCCGATGGTCTCCGCGATCGGCTGGAGCAACGCGCGCAGGTAATGCGCCGAGAGGTCGGGCGGAAAAAAACCGCCGACGAGCCGCAGCACGTTGCCGAGCGCGTCGATCACCGGATGCGCCCGCCGACGATCTCGACGACGCGGTCGAAATGCCGGTGCGCGAGCTCGGTCTGGTGGAGCGAGCACAACAGTGCGATGCTGCGCTCGCGCGCGAGGTCACAGAGCAGGCGCACGATCTGCTCGCCGAGCTCAGGATCGAGCGACGCGATCGGCTCGTCGGCCAAGATCGCCGCCGGGTTCTGCACGAGCGCGCGCGCGATCGCGACGCGCTGCTGCTGTCCGCCGGAAAGGTCGCTCGTGCGGCTGCGGAGCTTTTCGGCGATTCCGACCGAGACGAGCGCCGCGCGCGCTTCCGCATATTCGGCCGCGGTCGGTGCGACCAAGAA
>JALZBE010000102.1 GCA_030947665.1 Vulcanimicrobiota bacterium
GAACGACCACTGCCCGCCGCCCGGAAACTGCGGACTTCCCCACGCCGCCATCGCGAAGTTCGGGACGCCGGGCGACGTCGCGCCGACGTCGACGCGCGCAACGCGCATGCGCTCACCCGATCCGCCCACGTCCACGACGCAGTCGACCGGGCCGCCGAGCGCGCCGACGTCCGCGAGCAGCGTCGCGTACTGCGCCGGGAGCAGCTGCGCGTGGCCGATCCCGGGCGTCAGCTGCACGTAGCCGAGCTGATCGCGCGCCGGCACGCCGTCCGGCCCGGCGCCTGCGCCCGCGTGCTCGATGTGCACGTCGCAGTCGAAGCGCACCGCCATCAGCTCGATCTTGTCGGTATCCTTCGTCGTGTAGAACTGCCCGGTGTCGCGAATGTTCCCGACGCGGGTCACGCCCTGCACGATCCCGGGATGCACGATGAGACCCGGTTCGGGAAAGTCGTAGAAGCCGTCGCTGACGGCTTGCCAGCCGCTGTCGTGGCGCACCATCGCGGCGCCGTTGGTGCGTTCGATCGTGATCGTGCGGACGACGCGCACCGCATAGGGATAGAGGATGCTGAACGCTTGGACCACTTCGAGGGCCGTGCGCCCGACCATCACGTGGAAAAATGCTTTCGAGATCGAGGCGATCGGCGCGTTGGGATCGTTCCAGTCGCTGAACGTGCTCTCGCCGAAGCCGGAGAAGTCGATGCGCGTCACCGGCACGCGCGGCTTCGGCGCGGCCGGTCCGAACGTTTTGTCGAACGTCTTGTCGATCGGCGAAAGCACGGTGGTGATGGTGGGCGCGCCCGCGGCGAGGGCGTCGTGCAATTGCACCGCCATGCCCGGCAGGCTCGGCGACTGGGTGCCTGCACCCGGTGCGCTCGCGCTGCGTAACCCCGCGGCGCGTACGCTCAGCTGATCGCCGCCCGTCAGGCCGAGCGTTGCAAAGTTCGGCGTGATCTCCGTCAACGACGGGCTCGCGTGAAGCGGGTTCGCTGCCCGAGCGAGCTCGGCGACCGCCGCGATGCCGAACGGCAAGGTAAAGCGGATCGCGACGCGACTCGGCTTCACCTTGGCGTGATAGTGGGCGAGCATCGCATCGATCGCGGGGCGCGGCGCGACGGGGACGAGCGCGACGGCGTCCGTCGCGAAGATCGTCGGACCGCCGGTGTCGGCAAACGTCAACGGCGACGGAAACGGCTTGGGGGTCGATGTGGAAGGATCGGGGGTGAGGACGGGCTCGTACTGTACGGCCGGCAGCGTCATCACGTGCACGCCGAGACCGGTCACCTCGAGCACGAGCCCTCTGACGGCGGGCCCCGGCGGCGGCGGCCCCGGGACGCGTGCGACGAGCGGCGCGGAGCGCGGCGTCGGATCGAGCGTCACGCCGAACAGCGACGCCTTCGTCGACACATCCAGGAGCGAAACCGAGTTGGGCGAGAGCGGCGCGACCTTTTCGAACCGCGCCGTGAGCGCGCCGAGCTTTTGCCGATCGCCGGATTGCTTCGCGACCAACGCTGATTTCGGGGTGGCGGGTGCGGGCGGTTTCGCGAGCCGGGTGACGAGTGCCAGCGCGTTCGGCGGGAGCAGGACGTCGACCGTCGGATCCTCGGACGGCTGCCACCGAACGACAACCGACATCGGGCCGAGACCGCGTTCCTGGACCGCGGGATCCGAATTGATCATGACGTTGGCCGCATAGGGATCCGGTAAGATCGGCAACGCGAAGTGAAGCCGCGACTGAAGGACGAGCAGCCCGGCTGCGACGCCGTCGCTGCCCGCGGCACCGACGACGAGCAGCCCGAGCGGATCGGTGGCATTCAGCACGAGGTTCTTGAGCGCGTACGACTGTCGAGTCCGTTCCCGTTGGGACGTCAGCGCTTCGATGACGACGAACGTTCCGGCGGCGTTCAGGAAGAGCTCCACCAGCGCGACGTCGCTGTGGAAGCGCACGCGAGCATTGTTGATCGTGCGCGGCCGGTCGAACGCCGCAGCGAGCGGCGCGAGGAATGAGAATGCTTCGGTCCCGGCTGTTTCGCTGACGAACGTGAACGCGAAGGGCTTCGGAAAGCGCAGCGTCGCCGTGCCGCGCGCGGTACCGCCGGCATCCCAGAGGCGGACAGTCTGCGCGACGTCCGGCGCGCGGGCCACGAGGCTCGCGATGCGTAGCGACGACGGCTCCGCCACGAGCTCGACGGGTCCGCACGCAGCGCTTCCGGTGTGGCCGTGCCACGTCATCTCGAGTCCCGCGCCGAGCGCGAGCGCGACGCCGCCCGCACCCGCTGCCGGACCGAGGTCTGCGGGCGCGACGATCGCGATGGGAAGCGACCACGCCGCGGCGACGACGGTCGCCGTTCCGGTCAGCGTCATCAAAGACGAACGGCTGTCGCTCGCGGCGAACGCGTGCACGTCGACGTCGCACGGCGCTGCGACCCGATTTTGAAACGCGTCGTAGAACAACGGCGCGCCCGCGAAATGGAGGCGGAGCGAGGTTCCGAACGCGTTGAGCGACGCGTCGTCGAGCTGCGTCACCACGGCGCCGCCGGGCGCGAGCGCGATGGTCGCGTGCGCGGGCACCCGAACGTCGGCGTTGCGCGCGTCCTCACCCGGACCGCTTCCGCTCGCCGGGGCCGGCGAGTCGAGCGCCAGCACGAACGTGGCCGTCGCGCTCGCGCGCACGACGATCGGCGACGCTGCGACGTCGACCGCCGAACCGAACGTCACGGTCCCGCTCTTGATGCGCACGCCCACGAAACCGTCCGCCGGCGCGCCCGCGACGAGCGCGGCCGCCGCGAACCAGACACTGCCCGCGCGGAGTTTCAGCGTCGCGCCGGGCGCCGGGACGCCCACGACTTGAACGTAGGCGAACGGCGCCGCGCTGCCCTTGCGCACGATGCCGACGACGTTGACGACGCGGAAGATATCCAACCACGTCGCGCGGCCGAACTCGTCGACGAACGGCCCGAGCGTCTTGGAAACCGCGCGCCCGCCGCTGCGTGCCGCGAAGAGGTTCGGCGCGGCGGGCGTCGTGGTCGGTTCCGCTCTGCGGGCGACCCGTTGCGGCGTTGCAGTCGCGCTCATCGCGCGGCTCAGCGCGTGCGAAAGCGTCCGATGCGTCGCATCGTCGACGGCCGGGCGTGCGAGCGCCGGCGAACGGTCGAAGAACCCGGTGGTCTGCCCGCTCGCCGCCGCGCGCACCGCGGCTATGCGCGCTCTCCCCAGATCGCCTGCCGGCGTCGCCGGACCCGCGGCGAGGTCCGACACCACATCGATGACGTGACCGAGGAGCTTCTGGTCCAATTGGTCTCCGCGTCGAGCGCCGAACGGCCGCCGGGATGGACGGCCATGGAACGAATCCGTTCCGGACGGCAGCATTTCCTGGTAAGCAAAGCAAAAGTGCGAGCGCCCACAAACCGGGCCGAGGAGTGTCGCCTAGCAGGCCAGAAACGGCGACCTCCCTCCTGTTGGGGCGAAGGAGCAACGTTATGAGCGCAGCGCCGGAAAGCGCGCCGCCGATCACCCGGTACCGGCACGTCCTCGACGTCATGGACGACGCGCAAGGCGCCGCGAATCCGAACTACGACGGCACCCCGCGGTTCTGGCACTTGCCGCTGGAGGAGCTGCGAAGCTTCGAACTCTACGGCGTGCCGATGTTCGGCGACGCGCCCGGCTTGGTGCGCGGCCTGCGCGGCGAGTTTCCGTTCGACGGCACGCAGTTTCCGCGGCTGCCGTGGGGCGGCACGGCCGTTTCCGACGCGGACATCGCGATCATCGAGCGCTGGATCGCGGACGGCGCGCCGGCCGAGGACGAGCCGGCGCACGATGCGCCCTCGGCGCCCGAGGTTGCGAAGCTCGAAGCGCTCGCCAACGGCGACGCGGAGCATCCGGAGCACGACGGACCCGTCAACGCGCTGGCCGGCGACGAACCGGGCCGGCTGCGCCAGCGCAAGAACATCGCCTTCCTTACCGATGAAGAGCTCGCGCGCTACCGAGCCGCGATCGCGCGGATGAAAAGCCTCGACGGGCATTTTCGCGACGAGCGCGGTTTTGCGTACTGGGGCCGCATCCACGCCAACCAGTGCCAGCACGGCTGGGAAGAGTTCCTCACCTGGCACCGGGCGTATCTGTATTTCTTCGAGCTGGTGCTCAGCGACATCGATAACACGGTCACGCTGCCGTATTGGGATTGGGCGGCGGACACGGGCGACGACGGCAAGCCGATCATCGACCCGACGATCGCATCCGGCGTCGACAACGGCGTCGTCCCGCTTGCGTTCCGGTGCTGGATCGACGCCGCCGCCGTCGCGCGGCTGAAGGCGGGCGGCGCCGTGCCGTCGGACGTTCTCGACAAGCTCTCGGCGATGGTCGGAAAGCCGCCGAGCAACTCCGGCGCGCGCTTCTTCGCGGCCTCCGATATCAAGTACGGCGAAGACCTCGCGAGCGACGCGGCGATCAAGGCCGAGCTCGCACACCTGAACTCGCTGTTCCACTGGAACCGCTGGCCGGGCGCCAGCAACAGCCTCGTGCTCACGAGCTATCCTTCGCCCGGCGACGTCAAGCGCATCACGCAAATTCCGAGCTTCTTTGCGTTCGGCAGCGGACCGTCGAACGATCGGTACTTCGGCGCGCTCGAAAACATCCACAACTTCATGCACACCTTCTCGGGCGGTATCAACCCGAACTTCGGCGTCGTGCCGGATGAGCCGAAGATCGGCGACATGCAGGACTCCGGCGTGACCGCGTTCGACCCGATCTTCTGGGGTCATCACGCGAACGTGGACCGAATCTGGGCCGAGTGGCAAGGCCAGAATGCGACGGGGCTGCCCGACGATCCGAACGACGTGCTCGCGCCGTGGAACATGCGCGTCGCCGACACGTCGACCATCACGAAACTCGGCTACGAGTACATCATGGACTCGCACCTGTTCAAGACCGACAACGACACGCCGCTCGTGCGTTTCCGGTCGCAGAGCGTCGCCGTGCACCCGGCCGTTCTCGCGCGCCACCGCCGTGCCGAGATCCGCATCCACGCGGTGCAGCACGTCGCGCGCGGCGGATACCACATTCGCGCGTTCCTCAACACGCCCGATGCGAGCGTCGACACGCCGACGCGCGACAACGACCGCTACGTCGGGCAAGTGTCCATGTTCACGGGCCTGTGCATCGGCGGACCGGGCCACTGCGCGGTACCGCAGCTGCGCACGCGCCCGTTCGATTTGCGCAAAGAGCACCACAAGCTCCCGTCCAACTTCCGCATCGACGCGACGGACGCGGTCGCGAAGCTGGCGGCCGGGGGCACGACCGAGTTCCACGTCAACTTGGTGGTGCTCAACACCGACGGCACGCCGGCGACGGACGCGCTGTTCGCCAACGGCGTTTCCCTGAACTTCATCGACTAACGAACGCGATCGAGGACCGCATGCCCGCAACGTTTCGCATCCATCCGGCGATCGGGATCGCCCGAGTCGGCAACAGCACGTCGTCGTTCTACATCGCGCCGGAGCAGCGCGGTGCGCTGCCGATCGAGTGCAACGAAGCCGGTGTACCGAACGGACAGCCCGTCCAGCAATTCAAGGACCGGCAGGGGCGCATCCGGCGCCAGGCGGCGCGCTTTCGCGTGTACGTGTACGACGACGGCAGCCCCGCCGGCCGCGAGCTGCACGTCGGCGAGTCGATCGACATCGAGGTGGAACGGTCGGGCAAGCTGACGACCGTGCGCGTCGACGACGTGCGATGGACGGTCTACCTCGCGAACAAAAAATCGAGCTGGTACGAGTTCAGGCAGCTCGAGGGCGAGCACGGTTACACGCCGGACCATCCGCTGCGCAACGCGGACCTGACCAACCCCGAGGAGCGCCAAAAGCTCATCATCGACCCCGGGGCGCGCTCGGTGTCGTCCGCGGACGGAAAACAGTCGGCGTCGTTCGCGCCCAGCGACGCCGGTGCGGACACGTTTCCGCCGCCGCTCGTGCCGCATTCGATCCGGACGCTCGGCGATCTGCTATGCGTCGAGCAAGACGGCACGAACCGTCTGCTGGTGCTCGGCGGGCTCGGCGACTCGGGGTCGGTGAAGACCGGGTTCGGCAACCCCAAGATCGAGGACTACGCCAACAACGACGGCTGGTTCGACGACACGTCTGACGGCTCGGTGCGCGCGACGCTGCTGTGCACGCCGACGAAGATCGACGGCCATCCGGCCCCCGCCGGCATGCGGCAGCTGAAGCTCGACGTCGACGACCCGGCGTGGGTGATCGTCGGCTATCCGCGCTACGCGCCCGAGCTGACGGACGTCGTGACGATGGACGACGTCGTGTTCGACCTCGCCGTCCGCCATTTCGCCTTCGCGCCGTACATGTACGGGATCGCGCCGTTCAACGGCGGCGCGCACCGGCCGGTCTACGCCGACGACCCGGACGGATGGCGCGACCAGGCGGCGTGGAACGTCGACTACCGGCCGTATTTCGAGCGCGACATCTGGCCGATCCTGATCCGGCCGCAGGTCGCGGGCTTCGTGATGGATTTCGATCCGGTGGTCGGCGCAAACCCGCACGTGAACGAACCGCACGGAAATTTCTTCGAGGCCGATCTGCGCGTGCCGCCGGACCAGACGCCCGATCCCGAAGTGCGCACGCGCCGCGACGCCATGCGGCAGTTCATCTACGCGGTGTTGCGCAAAGCCGGGCGCGAGAACGAACTGGTTCCGGAACCGCATTCCGGCAAGCAGCTGCTCTATGCGATGCCGCTGCTGTGCGGCGACAACCCGCTCACGAACACCGTCCCTTCAAAGTTTCTGCGGCTGACCGACACGATGCTCTTCATGCTGCGCCAGTGGGCCGACGGCAGGTTCATCGACGAGAAGAGCGAGCTGATCGACCCTGCGTCGATCGCGCCGTCCGAAGCCGTCGCGCTCGATCGCGGCGTGCTGGCGAATCTGCTCGGCGGCTCGTTCTGCCCCGGCGGCGAGGCGTCGTGGATCATGCGCAACCCCGCGATCTATTCGGGTCCGTACCGGCTCGCGCAGGTCGCCAAACCGGTACCGGGCGCGCTGACGCAGCCGGCGGTCGTGCCGGTGACCAACGATGCGCTCGCACCGACCAGCCTCGGCGCGGGCTTGGAACCAGGCGACATCACGAAATACAGCGGCGTGCCGTGGCAAGCCGACTTCAACGAGTGCACCGACAATGCGACCGACGTCACGTTCCGTGACTGGAACGTACTCTATCCGGCCAGCACCGGCGATCCGATCGCGCAAACGCAGCAGCTGACGTACTGGTGGCCCGCGCATCGCCCGGTGACCGTGTCGCTCGCCACCGGAGGGCAATTCCAGTGGTCCGGGACCGACGCGACCAACCGCGGCGATCTCGAGATGGTCACGCTGTGGGCGACGCGCAAATTCCTGATCGGCGCGGACGCGAACGACATCACGCAGGGCATCGT
>JALZBE010000541.1 GCA_030947665.1 Vulcanimicrobiota bacterium
CGGGCCGTCCTCGCCCATGGCGATGCTGTCGTGGGTGAAGATGTAGATCACCGGTAAGGCGTTCATCGCCGCCAACCGCATCGGCGGCCGCATGTAGTCGCTGAAGATCAGGAACGTGGCTCCGTAAGCAATGAGGCCGCGATGCAGCGCCATGCCGTTCAGGATGGCGCCCATCGCGTGTTCCCGAATGCCGAAGTGCATGTTGCGGCCCGCCCGGTTCTCCGGCTCGAAGTTTCCGGCCGCATCGATGTGCGTGTGCGTGCTGGGAGCAAGATCGGCCGCGCCGCCCATCAGTTCGGAGAGCCGAGAACCTAATGCCGCAATGGTCTTTCCTGAAGCGACGCGTGTCGCGACCGGGCCGTCGGCCGACGTGAAGGTGGGGAGCTCGGCGTCCCACCCCTGCGGGAGTCGCCGCTGCACGACGCGCGCAAACTCGGCGGCGAGATCGGGATGCTCCGCCGCGAAGGCCGCGAGACGCATTTCCCATTGCGCCTGCGCGGCAGCGCCCCGTACGACGGCCTGCCGGAAGTGTTCGAGTGCCTCCTCGGGGATGCAGAAGGTCGGGCTCGCCGGCCAGCCCAGTCCCTCTTTGGTGAGACGAACCTCTTCCGCGCCCAGCGGCGCACCATGGGCCGCCGCGGTGTCTTGCTTATGCGGGCTGCCGAAGCCGATGTGCGTACGCACGAGAATCAGCGAGGGCCGAGCGCGCTCTTCTCGCGCAGCCTGCAGCGCGGAAGCGACCGCGTCGACGTCGTTGCTTCGTTCGATGCGCTGGACGTGCCACCCGAAGGCGGCGAAACGCGCTGCCCGGTCTTCGGTGAAGGCGAGCTCCGTACTGCCTTCGATCGTGATGTGGTTGTCGGCGTAGAGAACGATGAGTTTGCCGAGCCGCAGGTGACCGGCGTCCGAACCAGCCTCGGACGAGATCCCTTCCTCCAAGTCGCCGTCGCTGGCCAACACGTACGTGTAGTGGTTCACGATCGAGTGACCCGGTCGATTGAAGCGCGCCGCCAGGGCGACCTCGGCGACGGCCATTCCGACGGCGTTCGCGAATCCTTGGCCCAACGGGCCGGTCGTAGCTTCAACGCCCGGCGTCTTGCCGTATTCCGGATGACCCGGCGTCAAGCTGTTCCATTGCCGGAACCGCTCGAGTTCCGCGAGCGGCAAGTCGAAGCCCGTAACGTGAAGCAGCGCGTATAACAGCGCGCAGCCGTGCCCGGCCGAGAGAACGAAACGATCCCGATCGGGCCACTGCGGGTCACGCGGGTTGAACGCGAGCGAGCGATCCCACAGCGCGTACGCCATGGATGCCGAGCCCAACGGGAGCCCCGGGTGCCCGGAGCCGGCCTTCTGTACCATGTCCACCGCCAAGAAGCGGAGCGTGTTGACGCACAGCTCGTCCAGCGCGGGCGGAGAGAGCGTCGTCGAAAGTGTCATAGCGGAGTGAGAAGCGTATCACGCGAGACGACGCGACGACATCGTGGGAAAAGGCGATCTGTTGCCTAGGCGGCGCCCGCTTCGACGGGGGCGAACTGCTTCGTGAACGCGTCGATGCGTGGCTGCGACACACCGGCTGCCAGCAATCGTATCGCGAGGTCCTTCGGCGACGCGGGCGGCGTTACGAACAGGAATGGCGCCCTCGGTGCGCGGGTGCTGACGGAGCACCGGCCGGCCGCGGCCGGAACGATGACGGTCTGATATTTCTCGAGCGCGGTCGTCGTGGGGTCGCACTCGATATCCATCGGATGCTCGAGCGACATGATGATCAGCGGACGGCCGTCGGTCGCGATCGAGGCCGGCTCCGCCGTCGCAACGATGCGTTCGACGGTGAAACGCGGATCGGCGATCAGTGCGGTTCGGAGCAGTCCTTCGTGATGGTAGTCGATCTGCACGAGCTTCGAAACGCCGCCGGCACGATAGTTCAGCACGTCACCGGCCTTGCGCACGTTGAGCTCGCGTGGCTTTCCGTCGAGCCCAGGGCGGTTCCAGTCGAACATGCGGTAGGTGAGATCGCTCGCCTGCTGCGTCTCGAACACCGTGACGCCGGGGCCGATCGCGTGGACCAAGCCGGCCGGTACGTACAGGGTATCGCCGGCCTGGACGGGCACCTTCCGAAGAATCTCGCCCAAGGTCCCGTCTGCGACTCGGCGTTCGTATTCCGCACGCGACGTATCGCGGCTCCATCCGACGACCAACTTCGCACCGGGCTCAGCGGCGATGACGTACCAGCACTCGGTCTTGCCGAAGGGCTCACCTTCGACGCGTTGGGCGTAAGCGTCATCGGGGTGCACCTGCACTGAGAGCCAGTCGTGCGCGGTGATGATCTTCGTGAGGATCGGAAAGATACGCGCCGGATCGAGATCGCCGAGCAGCTGCGTTCCGAGCCGCTCGCGCAACATCGCGACCGTCGAACCCTTCAGCGGACCGTTGGTGACGGCGTCGGTGTCCCAGCATTCCCACGACTCGCCGAGCGTGGCGCCGGGATCGCCGTTCTTTCCGTATGTCCGCACGAGCTCGCCGCCACCCCAAACCGCGGACGTGAGGCGCGGCTCGAGGTGCCATGCATACATCGCGGCCGGCTGCGTGGGCGCAAACATGTTCGGCCCGACTGTATCGCAGCACGATCGCACGCGGTATCGTGGAAATCCGGGAACGCAGCCGGCATCGCATGGCGCTCCCGCGGGCTATACGTGCGAAGCGGTCGGCGTCGATTCCCAGCCCAGGACGCGCGCGATCAGCTCGCTGCGGTTTCCGCTCCCGGTCTTGTCCAGCATGCTCTTG
>JALZBE010000103.1 GCA_030947665.1 Vulcanimicrobiota bacterium
CGCGGGATCCATCTCGCCGATCTCGTCGATGAAGAGTACGCCGCCGTGCGCGCGGGTCACGAGGCCGAGCTTGGGCTCGGGGACCGCGCTGTCCGCGAGGTCGCGCCGCGCGCCCTGATAGATCGGATCGTGCACGCTGCCCAGCAGCGGGTTCGTCGTCTCGCGGTGGTCCCAGCGCAGCGTCGTGCCGGCGGCTTCGACAAACGGGGCGTCGGGTGCGAACGGCGCGTGCGCGCGGCCCTTCGCCTTTTCCAGCGCCAGCCGCGCGACCGTCGTCTTGCCGACCCCGGGCGGGCCGTACAGGATGACGTGCTGCGGATACGGCGACGCCAGCTTGGCGATCAGCGCTTTGATCGCGGCCTCCTGGCCGACCACCTGATCGAGCGACTTCGGGCGCAGCACGTCGAGCGCGGCGCGTGCGAGCCCGCGCGCATCGAGCGCTTCGAGGTCGGCCAGGCGTTTCTGCGTCGCGGGCGTCTCGGGACCGGCCTCGTCGCGCAGCGCTTCGAGCCGAAGCTCGCGGAGAAACTCGTGGTGGCGCTTCACCATCTTGGCGTTGATCTTCGCGTCGATCTGATCGCCGACGGTGCGCTGCGCGATGAGGTCGGCGAGCCGGTCCTCGATGTCCGCGATGATTTTCTTGTACTGCGCCTTGCCCGGGCGCGTCTCCAGGCTCGGGTCCTCGAACACGATGCGCTGCAGCGCCAGCAGGCGGTCGGGGATGGCCTGCGAGCGCAACTCCTTGAGCGTGCCGAGCTTACCGGCGCGCATGACGACCTTCTCGGTCCCCAGTGCGTCGGTCAGCACGTCGTACAGCGCCGCGACCTCGCGGCGAATCTTCTCGTCGGCGCTCAAACGCACGGCGAATCTACTTCAGCGCGACGACTTGAACCGCGGACTTCGCGATGATGTTGTTGCCCAGCCGAATTTCGACCGGGTACGTCCCGAGCGCCTTGATGCCGTCCTTCATCTCGATCTTGTGACGGTCGATCACCAGGCCCAGCTGCTCGTGCACCGCGTCGGCGACTTGGCCGTTGGTGACCGTGCCGAACAGACGCCCGTTGCCGCCGGCCTTCGCCGACACCTTGATGACGCTCTGCTCGAGCTGCGTCGCGACGTCTTGTGCGTTCGCGACCTCTTCGGCCTGTTTGCGCTTCTTGGCGTGCTGCTGCTGCTCGAGCTGCTTCATCGCGCCCGGGCTGGCGACGACCGCCAGCTTCTGCGGGAACAGGTAGTTGTTCGCGTAGCCGTCTTTGACGTCCACGACCGTGCCGCGCGAGCCGAGCGGCTTGACGTCGCCGGTGAGAATGACCTTCACGCCGGCGCTCCTATTGGACCACGAACGGCAGCAGGGCGATGACGCGCGCGCGCTTCACGGCGGTCGTCAGCGCGCGCTGGTGCGACGCGCAGTTGCCCGAGATGCGGCGCGGCAGAATCTTGCCGCGCTCGCTGATGTACTTGCGCAGGCGCGTCGTGTCTTTGTAGTCGAGCTCGCCGGAGCGCTCCGCGCAGAAATTGCAGACCTTGCGCTTGGGCCGGCGATCTTTTTTCGCCGACGCGCGCTTGCCTTTGGGAGGCGGCATCAGAGGGTGACCTTTCGGTGATGTAGGTGGTGATCGGCCGGTGGCGCGCCCCTCGCGGGACGGACGAACTGGCCCTACACACGTGACGCCCGAAGGCGCCACGACCCCGGTCCGTCCCGGAGGAACGGCGGGCGCTGCCCGGAGGCAGCAACGGCGATCATACCACGGGCGGTGCCCGGATACCACCCCCGTCAGAGGTCACCGCCGCGAGGCGAGAGGCGAAGCGACCCGGCCACCGAAGCCCGTCGGCTCGCTTGCGCGAGGAGGGTGGTCAAATGACGCAACTGACGGGACGCGTCCTCGATTCCACGATGCCGGGTTGGGACGCGGCGCGCCACAATTTTCGCCTGTCGGTCGACTACTCCAAGCTGATCCCGAAGAAGATCGTGTTCGCGCAGCACGTCTCCGACGTGCAGAACGCGGTGCGCTTCGCGCGCGAGAACAACCTGCCGATACGCGCGCGGTCGGGCCGCCACAGCTACGAGGTGTACTCGCTGGTCGAAGGCGGCGTGATCGTCGACGTCAGCGAGATGGACGAGATCAGCGTCGACGCGCAGGCCAACATCGCGCGCGTCGGCGCCGGCGTGTTCTGCCTCGACCTCCACGAAAATCTGTTCGACGTCGGGCTCACCGTGCCGGCCGCCAGCGGCTTGAGCGTGGGGATCGCGGGGCTCGCGCTCGGCGGCGGCTTCGGCGTGACGTCGCGCAAGTACGGGCTGACCTGCGACAACATCGCCGGCGTCCGGCTCGTGAACGCGAAGGGCGAGTACGTGCGCGCGAACGAGCACGAGAACGCCGACCTGTACTGGGCGTGCCGCGGCGGCGGCGGCGGCAACTTCGGCATCGTGACGTCGTTCGATTTCAACGTGCACCCGATCGGCCTCGTCGCATTGTGCAACATCACCTGGCAGTGGAGCGATTTCACCGCGGTCGTCGACGCGTGGCAGAAGTGGGCGCCCAACGCGCCGGACGGGCTCTCGACGTTCTTGCGGCTCGCCGTAACCGGCGTGATCACGCTGTTCGGCGTGCTCACGCCGGATTCGCCCGCGGACCTTGCGGGGTTCAGCACGCTGCTCGCGCCGATGCTCGCGGCCGCGCCTCCGACCGGCGTGCAGGTGCAGATGATGCCGTACTCCACCGCGGCGGCGTTCTTCGCCGGCGCCGACCCCAACAAGATGGAGTGGATGCTGCACCCGCACAACGACCGCCAGCAGTTCAAGAGCACGTCGGCGGTCGGGTACGAGATCTTCCCCCCCGAAGCGCTGGCGCTGCTCAAGTCGCAGATCGAAAAGGCGCCGCCGCAGACGGACTGGGACACCAACGAGCCGAGCATGATCCAGCTGCTCGCGGGCGGCGGCGCGCCCGGCCGCGTCGCGGTCGACGCGACGCCGGTCCCGCACCGCAAAGGCGTGTTCATCGTGCAGTACGACACGTATTGGACCGACCCGGCCGATCAGGACAAGTCGGAGGCGTGGATCGAAGGCGTGCGCACCGCGATGCTCCCGTACGCGCACGGCGCGTACGTCAACTACGTCGACCACAACATCGAAAACTTCCTCGACGCGTACTACGGACCCAACCTCCAGCGGCTGGTCGACGTCAAGCGCGCCGTCGATCCCGACGACTTCTTCAACTTCCCGCAGAGCATCCCGACGAAGCTGCCGTAGCGTGGGCGAAAAGGTCGAGCACGTGGTCGTGCTGATGCTCGAGAACCGCTCGTTCGATCACCTGCTCGGCTATTTCCCGAGCAACGGCGTACCATTCGAAGGCCTCACCGGCAACGAGGTCAACTTCGAGCACCCGCTGACGGGCACCGGGTTCTCGGTCAAGGTGTCCCCTGATGCGCCGTACGTGCCGGACATCGACCCCGGACCGGATCACGACATCGCGAACGTGCAGCTCCAGCTCTTCGGGCGCAGCGGCACATGGCCGGCCGATCCCGTCGCCTTGCACAACAACGGTTTTCTCTACGACTACGCGCAGATCACCAAGGACGTGCGCACGGCCGCCCCGGTGATGCGCTGTCACGGGCCCAACCACGTCCCGGCGCTCACCGCGCTGGCGCAGCAGTTCGCGCTGTGCGACCACTGGTTCGCATCGGTTCCCGGCCCGACGTGGCCGAACCGGTTCTTCGTGCACGCCGCGACGTCGGGCGGCCACACCGATAATGCGGTGCGGCTGTACGAGATGCGCACGCTGTATGAGAGCCTGTCCGACGCGAACGTGGGCTGGCGCATCTACTTCCACGATTTCCCGCAGTCGCTGGCGCTGGAGCACCAGCTGCGTTATATCGGAACGAACTACGAGTACATCGCGCGCTATTTCGCGGACTGCGCGGCTGGGACGCTGCCGGCGTATTCGTTCATCGAGCCGCGTTATTTCAACGAGGGCATGTACCGCGCGAACGACTGGCACCCGATCCATGGAGTGGTCAATGGCGACGTGCTGATCGCCGACGTGTACAAGGCGCTGCGCGCCAGCCCGTTGTGGGAGCGCTCGATGCTCATCGTCGCCACCGACGAGCACGGCGGGCTATACGATCACGTCCTCCCGCCACCCACGATCAACCCGGACGGGAAAAACTCACCCGAGTTCGACTTCAGCCGGCTGGGCGTTCGCGTGCCCGCCGTCGTCGCGTCGCCGTGGATCGCGAAAGGCACCGTCTCGAACACCGTGTACGACCACTCGACGCTCGCCGCGACGGCGCGCGATCTCTTCGGGCTCAAAGAATCGCTGACCAAACGCGACGCCGTGGCGAACACGCTGCTGCCGCTGCTCACGCTCGGCGCGGCGCGCACCGACGCGCCGCTGGACCTGCCGCGGCCAAGCGCCGACGCGATCGCGCTGACCGACGCGGCGCAGCCGCCGGGACGGGTGCTCTCGCACGTGCAGAATAGTCTGGTCACGCTCGCGCGGACGGTCATGACGAAGGCGCCGGAGATGCTGCACGAGCCGTTCTCGTCGGCGCTCCTGACGACGGAGCGCGAGGGGGCAATCATCTCGAAATTCGCAGTGGGCCTCTTGCGCCGCGCGACGCATTTCCCGCCGTTGTAAATTACCGAATGACGGCGAGTTGCTGAAGGTCAACCGTACTCGAGGGCCACGTATTGGTACCGACCACCGTGCCGTTCGCGCCGAGAAAATAATAGTTGCTGCCTGCCTTGGCCTCATAGGTGTTGCCCTGCGGATCGCTCAGCCGCGAAGTGCCGGAAAGCAGATAGCCCACCGATTCGCTGCGGCGGTCGGCGGCGGCCATGCGATCCCACGAAGCCTGCTGGGCATTCTGCGCCTCGGAGTGCATTTGCGCCAGCGTGCGGCGCGTGATCTCCGCGTTGATGCGCTGCGTCTGTTCCCACCACACGGGATTCATCTGCATCGACGCCTGCATCGCGCCGGTCAACCGGGCGAGGGTCCCAAACCGTTCGGGCGGCCCCCAGAAGCTTTGAATCGTCGAGCTCAACGTACCGACGATGTAGTTTTGGCCTTGCACTGCATCGAACAGCGTCGTCCCCACCACGACCGCACCGCTGACCTGCGATCCCCCACGTGACGCGCGGAAGCGAAGCTCCTCAACGGTGCAGTGAACGCGCAGACCGAACGACGCCGGGATCGCTTCTGCGCGGCGGGCGAGATCGGCACGCGGCACGGCGTCGATCTGGATCGACGAGAGACCGAGGTCGCGCGCGAGCAAACCGCGGAGATAGAGCGCGCCGACCTGTTCCGCGGTGGTCGCCGGGCAGAACTGCATGGTGCCCTGAGCGGGCGGCATGTTGTTCATGCCCGGCCCCGGCACGGTGCATTGACCCACGCGCGAGTCGCCGATGCGCACGCCGGAGACGCCGTCGGGGCTGAGCGCCTCCACGCCGCTGGTGTAGTGCGTCGCATCCAGGCGATGAATCCCACCGTGGACCTGCCAGCCAGCGGGGACGCCCATGACGAACGCGCGCTCGTTGGGCTCACTCCAGCGCTGCAGCGGCGGGAACGCGTTTTCCGCTTCGCCGCGAACGTGCGATCCGGACGAGCGTGGTTGATACGCGAAGCTTCGAAGAACCGCCACGACGGTCGGCCACTCGCGCGCGAAGGCGTTTGCAGGAACAACGCCGCCGTAGAGCATCCGAACGCTCGGGCTCGTCTCCGCGCACATGACGGCGCCGCGCCCGGCTCCGTTGCGAACGAAAAAGCGTGCGACGGCCACTCCCCGGCCCGTTTCAGCGATCTGCAGACCACCGAGACCGGCCGTGCTCGCGAGTACTTGTCGCAGCGTCGTGGCGCAGTCGGAGGTGCGCTGCAGGACCGGGCGGACATCGGCGTACTCCAGTGGATGAGGGCCGGAGATCACGACGTGCCCGCCACCGCGCGATGCGGCGCGCCAGCCGGCAGGAAGCTTCACGCGAAAACCGCCTGTGTCACCATGCTCGGCTGCACGGACGGCGGTCGCGCAAAGCAAAACACCGATCGAGAGCACGCAAGCCAGACGAATGGAGAGCTTCACCTCGTCTGGTACCCTGCGGTAGCGACCCAGTTCCTTTGTCTACCGGGGAAGGCCCGACCGCGGCGAACGGACGGGGCGTGAACTATCGCAAGAAATTCGTCGTCGAACCGGGCACCAAGGTGCGGCTCGACGAGCTCGATCCGTCATACACCGGAAAGCATGAGGCCGAGGCCGAGGCGAAAGTCGCGATCCAAGCGGATCTCGAGCGGCTGCGACAATTTCAGTACCGGCTGTACGCAGAACACGAGCGCTCGGTGCTCATCGTGCTGCAGGCGGCGGACGCCGCCGGCAAGGACGGCACGGTTCGGCACGTCTTCGGCGCGTTCAACCCGCAAGGCGCGGCGGTGCGCGCGTTCAAGGTGCCGACGATCGAAGAAGCCGCGCACGACTTTTTATGGCGCGTGCACGCCGCGACGCCGGCGCGCGGACACATCGCGATCTTCAACCGTTCGCACTACGAGGACGTGCTCGCCGCGCGCGTGCACGGACTCGTTCCGAAACCGGTCTGGACCGAGCGCTACGACCGCATCAACGAGTTCGAGAAAAACCTCGCGCAGGCGGGGACGCATATCCTGAAATTCTTCCTGCACATCAGTCCGGACGAGCAGCTGCGCCGCTTCAAGAAGCGCATCGACGACCAGCAGAGCTGGTGGAAGCTCAACGAAAGCGACTATAGCGAGCGCAAGCATTGGGCGGAGTATCAGAAAGCGTACGAGGACGTGCTAGAGCGCTGCAGCACGAAGCGCGCGCCGTGGTACGTGATTCCGGCCGACCACAAGTGGTTCCGCAATCTAGCGGTCGCGCGCATCGTGGCGGACACGCTCGACGAACTCGACCTGCAGCTCCCCAAGCCCGCGGCGGACCTCGACGCGATCCGACGCGAATACGAGGCGGCGGCGGCTACGCCGTCGCCGGGGTGAACGGCACTACGGCAATCGCATCGACGCGCGCAGCGCGCGGTCGCGCAGCGCCGTCGGCAACAGCGCGACGACGCTGCCGGCGCGCGCGCCCTTGCCTAGCAGATAGCGCGCACGCGGTTTGCGCGCCGTGACCGCGTGCAGGATCGCGCGCGCCACCGTCTCGACGGGCATCGCGCGGCTCTCCTCGCGTCCGACTTGGGCAAACATCGCCTCCATCTGCGTGCCGTAGCGCTCCATCGCCTGCGGCGGCAGCAGCGCGAGCAGCGCGTCGCGCGAGTCGCGACCTTTGCTCCAGATCAGCGTCTTCACGGCGCTGGGCTCGACCAGCGACACACCGATGCCGGCGGGGCGCAACTCGACGCGCAACGCGTCGGCGAACGCGCGCAACGCGAACTTCGACATGCTGTACGGCGCGACGAACGGCA
>JALZBE010000104.1 GCA_030947665.1 Vulcanimicrobiota bacterium
GCGCGCCTGACGCGGCGCTATCCCGGCGACCGGCGCACGTACCAGGACCTGCGCGCGGGGCTCATCACCGTGCTCAACAACCAGCTCAACGACGCGGAGCTCGCGTCGAAGTTCGTCGGCGGCATCTTCACGTCGCGGGCGCACCGCGATCAGCCGGGCGCACCGCTGCCGTTCGTGTCGATCCCGCGCGCACAGCAGCGCCGCGCGTTCGATCTGCTCGACCGCTGGATCCTCTCGTCGCGCGCGCTGCGATTCTCGCCCGAACTGCTGAACGCGGCCGGTCCGACGCGCTACGGCATCCATTGGGGGGCGTACGGCATTCGGCGCAGCGACTTCCCGATCCGCGAGGTGATCGCCGAGCTGCAGGACGACGTGATCTCCGAGATGTTCTCGCCGATCAACCTCGGCCGTGTCGCGGACCAGCAGCTCAAGGTTCGCAAGCCGGGCGACACGATGACGCTCACCGACCTGTTCGCGTGGACGAACGCCGCGATCTACGACGACCTCGGGCGGCCGGCGATCGATCCCGCGCACCGGGAGCTGCAAATGCGCTTCACCGGCCTGCAGGAAGCGATCACGATACTCCCGTCGGTGTTCGCGGACCAGCTGAACCTGCCGCGCGAAACCCAGACGCTGGCGCGTGCGAACTTGGTGCGGCTGTCGGGCCGGCTCGACGGCGCGGTGCGCGCGGCGCGCGACGACGGAACGCGTGCGCACCTCCAAGACCTCCGCGTGCGCGTGCGCGGCGTGCTCGACGCGCGCAACACGCGCTCGATCTGATCCGATGACGCCGGCGGCGCGCCTCCTCGCGGTCGCCGTCGTCGTGCTCGGCGTGCACGCCTCGGCGGGCGCGCAGATATCGCCGTTGAGCGCGAACGTCCGGACCTTCACCCCGGGCGCGGCCGTGCAAATGCAGATTCGAACCAGCTCGCCGACGGGGCTCGCCGTCGACGTGCTCCCGGTGTCCGTCGCCGACGTCCTCGTGATTCGCCGCCGCGGCGACGTCGTGCGGCTCGACGAGATTCGCTCGAAGCCGGTGCGCACCGTCCGCGACGGCATCCACCCCGAGCTCGACCGCGGCAACCTGCATGACCTGCGGATCGGCACCTTGCCGCGCGGCTATTACGTGCTCGCCATCCACGGCGGCACCGGCGCGGGCGCGCAGCTCATCGACGTGACGTCGCTGGGGCTCGTCGCGACGCGCACTCCGCGCGGCACCGTCGCATTCGCCGTCGATCTGCAAACGATGCACGCGCGCACCGACGTGTCCGTCGAACGGTACGCCGACGCGACCGCGCCGCTGCAAACGCAAAAAGCATCGGCGGACGGCACGGCGTCGTTCGACGAAGGCCCGCCCGGCAACGTGCCGGCCCTGTTCGTGGCGCATGGCGCGGACGGTTCCGCCGCCGTCGCGGACGGCGCGCGCTCGTACGGCGCCACGGTGCCCGACACCGAGAACGGCGTCGTGCAGCTGGACCGGCCGATCTATCGCCCGGGCCATCATGTCGAGTACCGCGCGATCTTGCGCGACGGCACCGCGGGCGCGTACACGATACCCGCCGGGACGCGCACGGTGCGCGTGCGCGATCCCGAGCAGAAGATCGTCTACACCGCCAAGCGCGAGATCGACGCGTTCGGAACGGTGAGCGGCGAGGTCCCGCTCGCCGGCGACGCCCGGCTCGGTACCTACACCGTGATGATCGGTGACGCCGACGACCCGCGCGTGGTCGAGCAGTTCTCCGTCGAAGCGTACGTCAAACCGGAGTTCACCGTGGACGTCGCGTCGCCGCCGAGCACCGTCGGCGGCGACGCGTTGCGGTTCACCGTGAACGCGCGTTATCTGTTCGGCCGCCCCGCCGCGGGGCTGCGGCTGCACTACGCCGGCTACTACAATCAGGCGTACGTGTGGTGGCGGCGCGGCGATCCGTTCCGGTTCGGCGGCGCCCAATACGAGCCGACGCCGCCGCCGGTCCAGGGCACCGTGACGGCCGACGCCGCGGGGCGCGCGACGATCGTGGTGCGCACGCCGGCCGTGCGCATCGAGCAGCGGATGAACTTCGAGGTCGACGGACGCGACGACGCCGGCAAGACGGTCACGGCGAATACCGCCGCGCAGATCACGCCCGCATCGTTCTATCTCGGCGTGGAGTCGAACGCGTATTTCATCGCCTCGGGGGACGACGTCCAGCTCACGATCCGCAGCCGCACGTACGCCAATGGTGTGCGGCCCAACGTACCCGTCGCGCTGACGTTCACGCCCTCGTACTATGCCGGCGGCTCGCAGTATCGCGACGAGGCCGAGGCGCAGTTGCGCAACGTCGTCACCGATGCCGCGGGCACGGCCAGCGTGCGCTGGAAGCCGGCGCACGAAGGCTACACCGAAGTGCGCGCGCACGCGGTGGATGAGCGCGGCCGCGACGTCACGACCGTCATCGCCGTCTGGGTGGCGTCGGCGCGCTACGCGCACGCCTACCGCTTCGACACCGTGACGGTCGTGCCGCAGAAGCCGGCGTATCGCCCCGGCGAGCGCGCCGCGTTCCTCGTCACCGCGCCGCAAGGCGACGTGGACGCGCTCGTGCGCGTAACCGGCGGTTCGACCGAGACGCTGTCCGTGCGGCGCTTGGCGTCGCAGGCGTCGACGATCGAGGTCGACGCGCCGCGCGACGTCGCCCGCTTTCGCGTTTCGGTGTACGTGCCGACGCGGCGCGGCTTCGCCGAGAGCAACGCCGAGGTGACAGTCGATCCGGTGCCGCACAAGCTCGTCGTCGCGATTCGCCCCGACAAGCCGAAATATGCGCCGGGCGAGCGCGCGCGCTTTGCGATCAGCGTGCGTGACGCCGGCGGTAATCCGGTGCGCGCGCAGGTCGGCATCGCGGTGGTCGACGACGCGATCTTCGCGCTGCGCGCGGGGTCGCCGTCCGACGCGTTTCGCACGCTGTACGGCTCGCCGGGGCCGTACCGCACCATATCGGCCTCCTGGGGCGCGCTCGACGAACCGCTCTCGAATTGGCTTTACGTGCGCGACCTACGGATGATCGGCACCGTGCAATCGCGCTCGGCGGCGTCGCAGTTCGCGCCGGGCCAGACGGCCGACGTCTACAACGTCAGCACGTCGCAACGATCTTCCGCGCGGCCGCCGTCGCTCGACGCGCTGCGCAACGACTTCCGCGACACGGCGTTCTGGTCGCCGTCGGTCGTCACGGATGCCGCCGGGCACGCCGTCGCGAGCTTCGACTGGCCCGACTCGCTCACGTCGTATACGGCCTCGGGCGTCGGCGTGACGCAAGGCTCCGACGTCGGCAGCGGCCGCGGCAGCGCGCTGGTGACCAAGGACTTTCTGGTGCGGCTCTCCACGCCGCGCTTCTTGCGCCGCGGCGACACCGCACGTTTCGTCGCGCTCGCACAGGGGACGCGCCCCGCGAAGTCCGCCCTGCTGCGCTTCTCCGCACCGGAGCTTGGTGTCGCGGACGAGACGACCGCGGTGCGCTTCGACGCCAACGCCGGCGCGTCCAAGACCTGGAACGTGCGCGCGGGCGGCGATCTCGGCGATGCGTCGCTGCGCCTCGCGGGGAGCAGCGGCGCGCTGAACGACGGCCTGCGCGTGACGCTGCCGGTCGAGACGTCGGGCACGGCGCAGCACGAGCGCGCCGCGGGCTCGCTGCCTGATTCCGCGGTCGTCGCGTTGCGGCTCGCGCGCGGCGTTGACGCCGGCGACCTGCGCATCGACCTCGCGCCGAGCCTCGTCGCGCAACTGCTCGCCGACGTGCGCCTGCTGCAAGTGTATCCATACTACTGCGTCGAGCAGACGATGTCGGCGGCGCTGCCCGCGATCTACGTCGAGCGGTTGCGCAAGCGAACGAATCTTCCGGCGCCCGACGGACCGGCGCCGGCCGACGTCGCGAAGCGCGCGATCGACCGGCTCGCGCAGCTTCAGCATTCCGACGGCTCGTGGGGCTGGTGGGAGCATGACGGCCCGAACCCGTTCATGACGGCGTACGCGCTCTACGGCCTCACCGAACTCGCGCGCGACGGCCACCCCGTCCCGCGCAACGTCCTCGACCGCGGCGTCGCGAACCTCGTCAAGCAGATCGCCGCGAAAGGCGATACGTCGGGCCTGTGGGGCGGCGCGCAGCCGGGTTCGGAGGCGAACACGCGCGCGTTCATGCTGTACGCGCTCGCCGACGCGAGCCCGTCGGACGTCGATCGCACGATCCTCGCGCAGACCGACGCGCGGTCGCGCGATCTCAACTCCTACGCCGTCGCCGTGCTGGGGCTCGCGCACCTCGAGCTGGGCGACCGCGAAGGCGCGCGGCCGCTGCTGGCCGAGCTCCTCAAGCGCGTCAACGACGACGGCACGTACGCGCGCTGGGAAGGCCCGGGCTGGCACTACCGCTGGGAAGACGATCCGATCGAGACGACGGCGTATGCGCTGCGTTTCGTGCACGCGATGAACGCCGGCGACCCGCACGTCGCGCGCGCCGTGCTGTGGCTGCGCTCGCAGCAGCGCGGGTCGTGGTTCGCGACGACGAAGGACACCGCGGCGGCGATCTACGCGATGAGCGAGACGATCGCGCCCGAGTCGAACGAGCTGCAACCGCACGAGACGGTGCGCGTGGTGCTCGACGGGCGCACGATCAAGCAAGTTCGCATCGAAGCGGCGGTGCTGTCGCGCGCCGACGCGTCGATCCTCGTTCCGGCGCGCGCGCTGCGCCGCGGCGGAACGCTGCGCTTCGAACGCGAGGGGACGGGCGCGCTGTACTGGTCGACCGATTGGACGCGCTACGCGCACGGCGTGACGACGGCGCCCGTCGGCGCGCCGTTCCAGATCGCGCGAACGATGGGTGCGCCGGACGGCAACGAGTGGCACGTGGGCGACGTCGTCGACGTCGATCTGACGGTCACCGCGGACGAGGACGCGCAGTTCGTCGCGATCGAAGATCCGCTGCCGGCAGGCTTGGCGTACCAGCCGCGCCAGCACGAGTCGGGCGACAACTGGAGCGGGCTGCAGTTCTTCGACGATCGCGTGGTGTTCTTCGCGACCCGGCTCTCGCGGTTCACGCCGCTGCGGCTGCACTACCGCTTGCGCGCCACGACGGCCGGCACGTTCACGGCGCCCCCGCCGACCGCGTACGCGATGTACGGGCCCCCGTCGACCGCGGCGGGCCGGGCCGCCCGCATCACGATCCGCTAGCATGTGACCGGGGGCACGCTGACCTAGCTCGGATTCCAACCGCAAGCTGCCGATCACAGGTGCTATGAAACGGATTTCTACGGACTTTGTCGGAGCCGCGGTTCTTAGCGCCGCGTTGCTCGTCGCCTGCGGAGGTGGAGGCGGCTCGTCCGGCTCCGCCGTCCCCGGCGCTCCGCCGCCGGTCGCGACCAACCCGCCCGTGGGCTCGCCGCAGAGCTTCTCGGCGACCGACGCCGTCGCCATCCCGACCGCGGCGCCCGGAGCCGCGACCCTCGCGGTCCCGCTGACGTCGGATCCCAGCGGCGCGTCGGCCAATGCCGCCCTGTCGTCGAGCGGCAGCATCCCGCCCGATGCGACCGTCGCGTCGACGTACAGTACGGCCGCCGACTCGACGCTGCCCGCGCTCGCGCACGGCCGCAGCGTGCAAGGCCGCACGGTGCGCGAGGACAGCAAGCGTGACGTGATCGCGTACCTCAAGCTGCAGTTCTCGGCTGACGTCACCCTGCCGCAGGCGCCCGCGTTTTCGTTCGTCGTCCCGCGCACGCTGCCGACGGCGGGCGTCACGTACTGGCTCGCCTTCCTCGATCCGCTGCGCTCAGCCGCGGGCTGGCAAGTCGGCTTCGAAGGCCCGGCAACGGTCACCGCGACGACCGCGAACGGCAAAGCGGGCACGCAGCTCGCCTTCGCGTCGAACGGCCGGCCGATCTCGTTCACGGCCAACCAGACGTACTACTTCGCCGTGTTCGGCGTGTCCGCGACGGCTGCGTCGCCGACGCCGGTGCCGTCGAGCGTGCCGACGAACGCGCCGCACGACACGAAGCCGGCGAGCGTCGGCGTCACGCCGCGCAACCTCCAATTCGCCTCGGTCACGTCGAGCCCGGCGCCGGTCACGTTCGTTCAGCAGGGCTTCACCGGCGCGTTCACGCTGCACGGCGATTGCACCGGCATCGTCAACACGAGCGGCACGAGCCCGACGTTCACCGTGACGCCGATCGGTCCGGGCCGCTGCGTCATCGTCGGACTCGGCGACCGCGGCGCGAGCGCCGTCGTCCACATCGGCGTCGTGACGCCGTTCGAGACGGCCCACCCGTCGCCGTCGCCGGAGGCGTCGCACTCGCCGGAGCCAACGCACGCGCCGAGCACGGCACCGTCGTCCGAGCCGTCGCATTCGCCGGAACCGACGCATGCGCCGTCGACCGCGCCCTCGTCCGAGCCGACGCACCCGCCGGCGACGGCCTCGGCGACCCCGCAGCCGACCGCGGCCCCGTCGGAGCCACCGCACTAGCGCCCGGCGCGGAAGCGGCCTGATCCCACGACGAGGCGGTGCGCCAGCGCCGCCTCGTCGAACGTTGCGGCGGTGAACCTCCGCTTCCCCAGCGCCGCCGGCAATCCGGAGTTGCGCGCGCGCTTCGGCAGCGCGCTGCTCGCCGCGCTCGCGCGCGCCGCGGCGCCGGCTCCCGCAGCGCGACTGCGTTTACGCGACCGCGTCCTCGAGTTGCGCGACGAAGCGCGGGTGATGGGCATCGTCAACGTCACGCCGGACTCATTCTACGAGCGCGCCGACGGCGTCGGCGCAGCGGTCGCCATAACGCGCGCGATGGTGCGGGACGGTGCGGGAATCGTGGACGTCGGCGGACAGTCGTACGCGCACTGGAACGCGCCGGTAGCCGCCGACGAGGAGCGCGATCGCGTGGTGCCCGCCGTGCGCGCGATCGTCGCGGCGGGGATCGACGTCCCGCTCTCGATCGACACGTTCACGGCGTCGGTCGCCGACGCCGCGCTTGCGGCGGGCGCGCACCTGATCAACGACTGCAGCGGCCTCTCCGATCCGGCGCTGCCCGGCGTCGTAGCGAAGCACGGCGCAGCGCTGGTCGTGATGCATCTCAAGGGCCGGCTGAACGTGCGCGAGCCGGACACGTACGTGTACGGCGACGCGCTCGCGGAGATCGTCGATTTCTTGTACGAGCGCACGGAGCGCGCGGTCGCGGGCGGCGTCGCTCGCGACGCGATCGTCGTCGATCCTGGGCTCGAGTTCGGCAAGGAGCCGCACACCGATCTCGAGATCCTCGAGCGCTTCGGCGAGCTGCGCGCGCTTGGCTACCCGATCTTGCTGGCCGCATCGCGCAAGGGCTTCATCGGACGGATCTTCGACCGCCCCGCCGCCGAGCTGCTCGTGCCGTCGCTGGCGGCCGCCGCGATCGGGATCTCCGCGGGCGCGCGGCTGGTGCG
>JALZBE010000008.1 GCA_030947665.1 Vulcanimicrobiota bacterium
TGGCGATCCCAACGAGACCAACCTACCTGACGATAGCCGCCACCGCCGGATTCTCCAGGGCGCCGATCCCTTCGATCTCGACGCGCACGCGCTCGCCCGGGCGGATCCAGCGCTTCGGCGTGCGCGAGGTCCCGACACCCGCGGGCGTGCCCGTGGCGACGATGTCGCCCGGCTCGAGCGTCATCACCGCCGACAGCTCGGCGACCAGGCGCGGGATGCCGAACACCAATTGCGCCGTCGACGAGTCCTGAAGCAGCTCGCCGTCGATCGAGCAGCGGATGCGCAACGCGTGCGGATCGGGGATTTCGTCACGCGTGACCAGCACCGGACCGCACGGGCCGTGCGTGTCGAACACTTTGCCGAGCGTCCATTGCGACGTGCGCATCTGGTAGTCGCGCACGCTCACGTCGTTGAAGCACGTGTAACCCGCGATCACGGCGTACGCATCCGCCTCCGCAACGTGATGCGCGCGCGCGCCGATCACGAACGCCAATTCCGCTTCGTAGTCCACGCGGTGCGACTCCGCCGGGATCACGATCGGTGCACCGTCGCCGATCAGCGTGTTCGGCCACTTCGCGAATACCGTGACGTATTGCGGAAGCTCCATCTTCACTTCCGCCGCGTGATCGCGATAGTTCAGCCCGATGCAGACGATCTTCGACGGATCGGCAACGGGCGGTAACAGCGTGACCGCGTCGCGCGGGACGACGTGCTCGTCGCGCGCATGTTCGATCGCGTGCCGCGCTCGAGCGAGCGCGTCCGCGCCGCCGGCGAGCAGGCCGCGCAGCGTCGCCGGCAACTCCGCGTCGACGGCGCGCAGATCGACGATGCCGCTTGCCGTCTGGGCGCCGAGCAAGGGACCGCCGTTCGAACGAAACGTGCAGAGTCTCAAACGTGCTCCTTTGTTTGAATTCGCGAACGCCGGGGTACCCACGGCTGCGAGGGGCTCTTAGCAATACACCGCAATACGCCCTCGGAAGTCACGGCGCCGTCCGCACCGCACACAGGTGGACGGCGCCGCCTTCTTTTCCGGACCGGTTCATCCCGGGTACATCTCGGCCATGCCGATCGCACAACAGCTCGTCGACCTCGCTTTGCAGACACCGGGGCTCGACGCCGCGGGCGATGCCCTCGCGGGCGCGGTCAACGGCGCGCTCGATGCGGCCGGGGCGGCGAGACAGCCGCTCAAGGACGCGCTCAACGGCACCTGGCTCGGCCACAGCCTGCACCCCGCGATCACGGACGTCCCGATCGGCGCCTGGACCGCGGCGCTCGCGCTCGACCTGCTCGGCGAACCGCGCGGCGCGCGCATCGCGGTGGGGGTCGGCCTGCTCGGCGCGCTCGGCGCCGCGGCGACCGGCCTGACCGACTTGACCGACACCTACGGCAAGCCGCGGCGGCTGGGCGTCGTGCACGCGGCGCTCAACGGTGCCGCGACGCTGTTATACGGCGCCTCGTGGCTCGCGCGCGGCAAGGGGCGCGGCGGCGTTTTTCTCTCGACACTCGGCTACGGCGCGGTGTCGCTGTCGGCGCTGTACGGCGGCACGCTGTCGCTCGATCTGCAGATCGGCGTCAACAAGACCAGCGCGACCGACCCGCCCGAGGGTGAGGTCGACGTCGCGGCGCTCACCGACGTGCCCGACGGCGGCATGAAGCGGGTCGACGCGGGCGGCTACCCGGTCCTGCTGGTGCGGCGCGGCGGCGAGATCCACGCGATCGCTGCGCTCTGCACGCACCGCGGTGCGCCGCTCGACGAGGGCACGCTGGACGGCGACGTGGTCACCTGTCCCTGGCACGGCTCCAAATTCTGCGTGCTCGACGGAGGGATCATCGCCGGTCCAGCGGCATACCCTCAACCCGCCTTTTCCGCCCGCGTCCTCGACGGCCGCGTCCGCATCACGGCCGAGGGACCGCACTGAGGAGGTAACGGCGATGCTGTTGGACCGCGAGGCTCCCCTGACGACGCTCGAGCACGGACACCTCGTCGTCGAGGCCGACCCGCGCCACTGGGCGCTCGACGCAGCCGATGCCACGGACGCCGCGCGCATGCGCGGCGCGTTCCGTGACTATCTCGAGCAGTACGCCGACCGGGCGAGCGACCTCCACGCGGCCGAAGCCGTGTTCGGCGAGCTCGTCGCGAACTGCATCGCGCACGCTCCGGCCGAGATCCGGATGGAGTTCCACTGGCACGATCGCACGCTGGTCGTCGTCGACGGCGCCGACCGGCTTCGCGCGTGGCCGTTCTCGCACGACGACATGCGCGCCGAGACGACGCACCACGCCTACGCGCTCATCAGCGCCTTGACCGAACGCATCCATCTCACGCGCGACGCGGGCGGCGGAACGCGCGCGAGCGTCGTGCTCCCTGTGTTCCGCTCGGGCGCGCCGACCTGAACGAAAAGCGATCAGAAGCGGTTCAGCGGTCCGACCACACCGCGAGCTCGTAGCCGTCGGCGTCGCGCGCGGAAAGATCGGCGGGCGGTTGTTCCATTCGGGCCCGTTCTCACCGTGGTGATCGGGTCCTTCGGTCGGGTCTTCGGTCAGGTACTGGTGAGTTGCTCCGCGTTCAGCACGCGATCGCCATGCGGTCGTCGATGGCGGCGATCAAGCGCCGCTGCACGTCCGCGTCGAGCGCGAGGAACGCCAGTCCGCGCGAGCGGGTCGCCTCGACCCATTGCTGCAGCTCCCAGAGGTTCCACAACACGAGGCGGTCCGCGTCGGCGCGGGCTGACTGGAGCGATTCACGCAGCTCCCGGGGGAGCGACGGTTTGGCATCCATGCCTTATCTATCGGCACCTGTGAGCACCGTTACAGTGGCGACGGCTCGCGTGCGGCGTGACAAACGTTCCGATATCGTCAAGCGGTCGTCGCGAGCGCCGCCACGGCGTGGCGGAAGATCACCGTCACGCGCGTTCCGCCCAGCGCGGTCGGCTCGATGCGCACGCCGTCGGAGACCGCGCGCACGAGGCCGAGGCCGCGGCCGGTCTCCGCGTACGGATCGACGTCGCGGTCGTCGTGGGTAAAACCGGGGCCGGCGTCCTCGACGACGAGCGACGCCGTTCCGATCGCATCGGTCGACGCAAGCACGCGCACCGCCCCGGGCGCGTGGCGCACCGCGTTCGCGATCAGCTCGCCGAACGCGAGCTCGCTGGCGAAGCGCGTCTCCTGCCGCTGCGTCCAGTCCGCGATCAGCTCGGGAACGTCGTGGCGCACCATCGCGCCGGTGCGGTAGTCGTTGCTCACGAAGCGCCATTCGCGTTCGTCGCCGGACAGCTCGGCTGCGAAGCGATCGATGGTGACGGTGAGGATCGCGATGTCGTCGGTGGGCTCGTCGTCGCCGAGGACCGCTTTCATCAGCGCGGCGGCGAGATGGTCGATGTCCTCGCGCGCGAGCGCGCGGATCGCGTCTTCGATGCGCCGCTCGCCGTCGTCGAGGTCGCGTGCGAACTCCATCAAGCCGTCCGTGAACATCACCAGCGTGCACGGCGCGCGCAGGCGCAGCGCGAAGTCGACGCCCTCGTCGTCGCGCAGCCCGATGGGAAGCCCGGAGCTGGACAGCTTGCGCAGATCGCGGCCGTCGTCGAGCAACGGCGGCGGATGGCCGGCGGTGGCGTACGCGAAGCGTCCCGTCACCGGATCGAGCACGCCGAAGATGGCCGTCACGAACACGGTGCGGCCGCTCGCGACGAGCAGCCGGCTCGCGCGGTCGAGGATCGACGACGGATCGGCGGATTCGAACGATGACGCGCGCAGCGCCTGGCGGATCTCGCCCATGATGACCGCGGCTTCGAGACCGTGTCCCGTGACGTCGCCGATCGTGAGCGCCACGCGCCCGTCCGGCAGCTCGAACGCGTCGTAGAAATCGCCGCCGACGCGCTGCGACTCCGACGCCGCCGAGTACGATGCCGAGAAGCGGATGTTCGGAAGCAGCGGCAACTGCGCGGGAAGCATCGCGCGCTGCAGCGCGTCGGCGGTCGTCCGCTCGCGTTCGTACAAACGCGCGTGCTCGAGCGACAGCGCGGCGCGGCGCGCAAACTCGCGCACCAAGCCGACGTCGTCGACGTCGTACGCGCGGCCGCTGGTGCGCGCGAGCACCAGCACGCCCACGGCGAGGTCGCCGCTCACGAGCGGCACCACCATCGCGGCGTTCGCGGCGACGTCGCGCGCCCACGGATCGGGGAAGTCTTGCGGCTGCTCGAGCACGACGGGATCGCCACCCGCGACGATCGCCGCGACCGGATCGTGCAGCACGGATTGGATCGGCGCGCCGAGCCAGCGGCGCGCGTCGAGCTCGTCGCCCAGATCGGTGCTGCCCAACCCGGTAAGAATGTAGCGCCCGGCGCCGTCGAGCAGCGCGACCCACGTGCGTTCGGCGAGCCGCGGGATCAGCAAGCTCTTCATCGCCGTGACCGTCGCGGTAACGTCGAGCGACGCGCCGAGCCGTTCGCCCGCACGCGCGAGAAACGCCTCGCGCTCCTCGAGCCGCTTCTGCGCGTCGACGTCGGTGCACGTGCCGATCCACGCCACCACTTCATCGCGGCGGCCGCGCACCGGCACCGCGTTGGCGAGGAACCAGCGGTAGCGCGCCGTCGCGCGCTCGCGCAACCGGTACTCGGCGGCGAACGGCTCGCCGGTGCGCAAGCTCTGGCGCCACCGGTCGCGCACGGCGGACTCCTGGTCGGGATCGAGCGCGGTGCGCAAACCGTCTTCGCGCGTCGCGTTGAGATCGAAGCCGGTGTACGCGACCCAGCGATCGTTGACGTACTCGAAGTCGCCGTTCGCGTTCGTCGTCCAGATCAGTTGCGGGACGACGTTCGCCAGCGACGCGTAGCGCGCTTCGCCCACCTCGAGCGCTTCGGCGGTGGAGCGGCTGCGCGCGGCGAGCCGCAGCATGAGGTCGTTGATCTTCGCCAGGAAGATCGCAAGCACGACGACCGCCGCGACGAGCTCTTCGACGCGCGCCGCATACCAGCCGAACGAGTAGCGGCCCGACGACAGCTCCGCGCCCGTCACGATCGCGACGAAGCGCGCGAGCAGCACGATACCCAGCCACACCTGCGTCACCGTCTGCAGCCCGTTTGCGACGATGACGACCGCGAGCAGCATCTCGGCGGCGACGATCGGCGCGACGACGTGCGTCCAGAACGGCGTGAACGCGTTTCCGTCGTTGCCCGCGGGCATGATGTCGCGGCCGAGCGTCACGACGATCCCGAACCCGATGGTCGCGAGCAGCGTACCGAGCCCGAGCAGGCGGACGCCGTTGCGCGAGAGCTGCCAGCCGCGCCGCGCGGCGATGCCGACCGCGATCAGCAGCAGGCCGAAGCCGATCTGCGATGCGATGTAGAACCACGATGCCGTCTGCAGGCCCGCGCCGAGCAAACCGCTGTCGGAGAAGACGCCCGGAAACGTGAGCACGTAGAGCGTCTGCGTGAGCGCGGCGAATGCGTACGCGATCGCGAGCAGCGCGAGCTTGAGGTCGCGCTCGATCCGGTACTGCACGTACAGCAGCACCGTCGTCAGCACCAGCGCGACGACGCCCGCGCCGACGACCGTGGGGACGAACGCCGGAACCGTCCCGATCCGAAACCGCGAGAACGGGATCGACATCACGAACGACGCGACGATCGCGAGCGCGCTCGCGGTCGCCCAGCGCCGGTCGCCCGCGGTGGCCGGCGCCGTCGCGATGTTCTCGATCGCGCGGCTCTCGAATGTCCTCAAGGCGCCACCGCGTGCTGCCGGCTGCGGTTGAAGACACCGTGAACAAACAGACCGCCACCTTCGCCGCCGGATGCTTCTGGGGCGTCGAGGCCGACTTCCGCGACATCCCGGGCGTGCTCGACGCCGAGGCGGGCTACGCCGGCGGGGAAACGGAGAACCCGAGCTACCGCGAGGTGTGCACGGGCCGAACCGGCCACGCCGAAGCCGTCCGCGTCACCTTCGATGCGGACGCCGTCGCGTACGACACGCTGCTCGACACGTTCTGGTCGCTGCACGATCCCACGCAGGTCAACCGACAAGGTCCCGACGTCGGGACGCAGTACCGCTCGGCGGTCTTCACCACGGACGACGCGCAGCGCGCCGCCGCGGAAGCAAGCAAAGCCCGCGCTCAAACGCGGTTCTCCCAACCCATTGCCACCCAGATTCTTCCCGAGCCGCCGTTCTTCCGCGCCGAAGACTACCACCAGCGCTACCTGGAGAAGCAAGGGCGCCGGACCTGCCGGATCTAGCGCAAGCCGGGACGGTTCGCGAACTGGTCGACCGCTTCGGCTAGGGCTTCCTTCGTGATCTGCATGAGCCCGGCCGAGATGTTCGTGCCCTTGTGGACTTTGTTGGCGGTGGTGTAGGTCTTCCAGCGGACGATCCCGGTACAGTCGACGAGGTACAGCCGCAGCGACGCGCGGATCGGGGAGCGGTCGAACGCGCCCGACGACGAGACGACGCCGCCGACGACCGGCAGAAAGCCGGTCAGGTTCCGCTCCTTGGACTGCTCGAAGCGCAGCTGCGGCACGAGCAGACCGTCGGCGTTGTACGCCCCGCACATCTGGCGCGCCGTGCCGACCGCTTCGATCGGGTCGATCGGCGTGGCGACGGCCGAGCGGATGCGGCGGTCGGACAGGTCGGTCGAGAACTGCTGCGTAGCCTGCTTGAACACGGGCTCGCTGTCGCCCGGCTCCCCGAAGGGGACGATCACGTACAGCGGCCCGACCGTCTCCTCGACGGCGGGCGCGGGCGCGGCAGGCAGTGCGCCGAGCATGAGGACGAGGGCGAACGCGAGGCGTCGGAAGAGCATCGCCTTGGCAACGTTCGCCGCGGCCGCGAGGTTCAGCGCAGGCTCGCCTCGCGCGACGGCGACTTCTCGGCGATACGCCGCTCGACCAGCGCGATCCAGTCGTCCATCCCGGCGCCGGTGCGCGCCGCGAGCTCGACGACCGTGATCCCGGGGTTCACTTGGCGGATGCTTGCGTACGCGGCGTCGCGGTCGAAACCCACGGCTTCGGCGATGTCCATCTTGGTCAGCGCGACAACGTGCGACGTGTTGAACGCGAGCGGATATTTCAGCGGTTTGTCCTCGCCTTCGGTCACCGAGAACACGACCACGCGCACGTCCTCACCGAGGTCGTATTCTGCCGGGCAGATCAGGTTGCCGACGTTCTCGATGAAGAGCACGTCGAACGGACCGGCGTCCCAGTCCTCGAGCGCTTTGCCGATCATGTCGGCGTCGAGCCGGCATTCCGCGGCCGTCGTGATCTGGCGCACAGGCGCGCCGTATTGCGACAGGCGCCGCGCGTCGTTGTCGGTCGCCTGATCGCCGACCAGCACGCCGACGCGATGGCGGTCGCACAGCCGCGCGAGCGTTTCTTGCAGCAGCGTCGTCTTGCCGGAACCGGGGCTCGAGAGCAGGTTGACCACCAGCGTATGCGACGCCGCAAACCGGCGGCGCAAGGCGTCGGCCAAAGCGGCGTTCTTGCGCAAGATGCTCTGCTCGATTTGCACGACGCGATACTTCATTCAGGGACCTCCATGGCGACGAGTTGCAGTTCGCGGCCGCGCACGATCGTCGGACACGCGCTGCCGCACGAGGGACACACCAAGCCGCTTGCGGCCCGGGGCGCGCGTTCCGCCGCGCACCGTTCACAGAAGACGGCGAGCGGTACGTCCTCGATGCGCAGCGCACTGTCCGCTGCAACCGTACCGGCGGTCGCTAGCTCCCAGGAAAATCGCAGCGCGTCGGGCGCGATCCCGCTCAAAGCGCCGACGCGCACGTGAACCGCGAGAATGCGCTCGATGCCGTCGCGCGTTGCTGTTTCTTGAACGCCCTCGAGGAGGTTCAGCGCGACCGATAGCTCATGCACCGAATCCTCCTTTTCAAAACAACGTATACGACCTAAGTGGGGGCTTGCGTTAAGATGACCTTTACGATACCGTAACCCACAGGCGGGCCAAGCGCAAGGGCGCACCCACGACGCGAAGCTCCCACATCATCACAAACGCTCTGGTTGCGCCGCACCAGCGCCGACCGAATTGACGCCGCATCTCCGCGGACGCCGCGAAGTCCGGCACCACGTTCGTCTCCACGCATTGCTTCGACGCGATCGGGTTCTCGGAGGCGCCAACGATGGCGATGACCGCGAGCGATACGCTCGTCAACGTCCTGTGGATCCCGGCCGGTCTGAGCTGCGACGGCGATTCCGTTGCGTTGACCGGCGCGACGCAGCCGGCGATCGAAGAGATCGCGCTCGGCGCGCTGCCGGGCTTACCGAAGGTCAAGTTCCATTGGCCGCTCATCGAATATAGTCTGGGCGGTGAGGAGTTCCTCAAGGCGTTCTTCGCGGCTGAGCGCGGCGAGCTCGATCCGTTCGTGCTCGTCATCGAAGGCTCGATCGCCAACGAGTCGATCAAGTCCGAAGGCTACTTCACCGGGTTCGGCAACGAACCGGGCACCGATCAGCCGCGGACGTTCGCGACGTGGATCGACAAGCTCGCGCCCAAGGCGTGGGCGGTGCTCGCGGCGGGCACGTGCGCGACGTACGGCGGCATCCACGCGATGGCCGGTAACCCGACGGGCGCGATGGGCATCCTCGACTATCTCGGCTGGGATTGGAAATCGAGCGCCGGCGTGCCGATCGTATGCGTCCCCGGCTGCCCAACGCAGCCCGACAACTTGTCGGAGACGATTCTCTACTTGCTGTGGCAGGCCGCGGGCAACGCGCCGATGATCCCGCTCGACGAAGCGGGGCGGCCGACGTGGCTGTTCGGCGCGACCGTGCACGAAGGCTGCGACCGCGGCGGATACTACGAGCAGGGTGAGTTCGCGACGACGTACGACTCGCCGACGTGTCTGGTGAAGCTCGGCTGCTGGGGTCCGGTCGTCAAGTGCAACGTCACCAAACGCGGTTGGATGGGCGGCGTCGGCGGTTGTCCGAACGTCGGCGGCATTTGCATCGGCTGCACGATGCCCGGCTTCCCCGATAAGTTCATGCCGTTCATGGACGAGCCGCCCGGTGCGAAAGTCTCGTCGACGGTCAGCGGCATCTACGGCAACATGGTGCGTGGTCTGCGCGAGATCACCATGAACACCGCGGACAAGGAACCGAAGTGGCGCCACAAGGGCGGCACCCTCACCACCGGCTACAAACCACGCGCGGGGACGTTTTCGTAATGGCTATTAAAGATCTGCCGAGCGCGTCGAGCGGCACCGAGAAATCACGGCTCGTCGAGATGTCCTGGGACCCGATCACACGGATCGTCGGGAGCCTCGGCATCTACACGAAGATCGACTTCGCCCAGAAGAAAGTCGCGGAGGCGCACGCGACATCGTCGATCTTCCGCGGCTACAGCATCTTCATGAAGGGCAAGGATCCGCGGGACGCCCACTTCATCACGTCGCGCATCTGCGGAATCTGCGGCGACAACCACATGGTCTGCTCGGTGTACGCGCAGAACATGGCGTTCGGCGTGCGGCCGCCGCACATCGCCGAGTGGATCATGAACCTCGGCGAGGCGGCCGAGTACATGTTCGACCACAACATCTTCCAGGAGAACCTGGTCGGTGTCGACTTCTGCGAGAACATGGTCAAGGAGACCAACCCGTCGGTTTGGGAAAAAGCGAAGAGCACGAAGGCTCCCAACGCCGGGATCCACGGCTACGCGACCATCGCCGACATCATGACGTCGCTCAACCCGTTCACGGGTGACTTCTACCGCCAGGCGCTCGTGATCAGCCGCTACACGCGCGAGATGTTCTGCCTGATGGAAGGGCGCCACGTCCATCCGTCGACGCTGTACGCGGGCGGCGTGGGAACGATCCCTACGAACCAGCTCTTCACCGAGTACTACTCGCGGCTGATGCGCTACGTCGAGTACTGCAAGATCGCCGTGCCGCTGCACGACGATCTGTTCGACTTCTTCTACCAAGCGCTGCCGGGGTACGAGCAAGTCGGACTGCGCCGCACGCTCCTCGGATGCTGGGGCGCGTTCCAAGATCCCGAGTACTGCGACTTCACCTACCGCAACATGACGAACTGGGGCCGCAAGATGTTCGTCACGCCGGGCGTCGTCGTGGACGGCAAGCTCGTCACGAACGACCTCGTGCAGATCAACCTCGGCATCCGCATCCTGCTCGGCCACTCGTACTACGACGACTGGCAGAACGAGGAGACGTTCGTTCCGACCGATCCGCTCGGTAATCCGGTCGACCGCCGTCATCCCTGGAACATGCACACGCTGCCCACGCCCAAGAAGCGCAACTTCGACGAGAAGTACAGCTGGGTGATGTCGCCGCGCTGGTACGACGGCAAGGACTATCTCGCGCTCGACACCGGCGGCGGCCCGCTTGCGCGGCTGTGGTCGACGGCGCTGTCGGGGCTCGTCGACATCGGCTACGTCAAGGCGACGGGCACCAGCGTGCAGATCAACCTGCCCAAGACCGCGCTGCGCGGGCCGGCGTCGTTCGAGTGGAAGGTGCCGAAGTGGTCGAACACGATCGAGCGCAACCGCGCGCGGTCGTACTTCCAGGCATATGCGGCCGCCGCCGCGCTGCATTTCATCGAGAAGGCGATGGAAGAGCTGCACGCCGGGCGGACCAAGGCGTGGGAGCCGTTCACCGTGCCGAAGGACGCCATCGGCTGCGGCTTCACCGAAGCCGTGCGCGGCGTGCTGTCCCACCACATGGTGATCCGCGACGGCAAGATCGCGAACTACCATCCCTGGCCGCCGACGCCGTGGAACGGCAACCCGCGCGACGTCTACGGGACGCCGGGCCCCTACGAGGACGCGGTGCAGAACACGCCGATCTTCGAAGAGAACGGGCCGGAGACGTTCAAGGGGATCGACATCATGCGCACGGTGCGCAGCTTCGATCCGTGCCTGCCGTGCGGCGTGCACATGTACTTGGGCGACGGTAAGACCATCGAGACGGTGCACTCGCCGCTGGCGCCATTCGGCTGATGCCGGCTGCGGGTCAGGACGACCTCCGCAAACAATCTGACCGCGTCGAGACGCTGCTCAAGGCGCTCGACGCGGTCTCCACCCCGCGTCAAGCGCGTGAGATCGGCGACGATCTCGCGCGTACGCTCGTCACGCTGTACGGCACGGGGCTCGAGCGCGTGCTGGAGATCGTGCACGAGTCGCTCAACGGCGAGTCGGCGGCCGTGTTCGACAAGCTGTGTGACGACCCGTTCGTCGAGAGCCTGTTGTGCCTGCACGATTTGCACCCGTACTCCGTGGAGGAGCGGGTGCAGCGCGCGCTGGACGGTGTTCGCCCGTATCTGAAGTCGCACGAAGGCGGCGTGGAGATCGCGCGGATCGAGAACGACGTCGTCATCCTCCACTTGCAAGGCAGTTGCGACGGTTGCCCGTCGTCCGCGGCGACGGTGAAGCTCGCCGTGGAGAAAGCGATCCTCAACAAGGTGCCGGAGATTCGCGAAGTGCGCGCGGAGAACGTCACGGCTGCCGTCGCGGTCACGGATCCGAAGTACGTGGTGTGCCCGGTCGAAACCGAGGACGAGCAAGGCCGCCCCGTCATCTCACTGGCAGGCTGACGATGGAGATGGACCGCGCGCCGGGCGACTTCGCCTCGCTTCAGCGTCTCCTGCGCAAACCCAAGCTTCAAGCGCCGGGCGAGCGCTGCGACTACTGCGCCGAGCCGGTGCAGCCCGAGCACGGCCACCTGATCGACCTGCAGGCGCGGCGCATCATGTGCAGCTGCCGGCCGTGCTATTTGGTGTTCCAGCCGTCCGGCGCGGCGCAGGGCCGCTACAAGACGGTCCCGACGCGCTACGCCGAGGTCGCGGACTTCAGCGTGGCCGACGCCGCGTGGGATCAGCTCGGCATCCCGATCGGGCTCGCGTTCTTCTTCTACAACTCCGTGGAAGCGCGCACGGTCGCGCTCTATCCGGGGCCGGCGGGCGCGACGGAGTCGCAGCTCGACCTCGCGGCGTGGAACGCGATCGCCGGCGAGTTTCCCGTGCTCGCGACGCTCGAGGCGGACGTCGAGGCGATCGTGGTGCTGCGGCGCCACGGCACGTCGCGCTGCTTCATCGTGCCGATCGACGCCGCGTACAAGCTGGTCGGGATCATCCGCACGACGTGGAAAGGCTTCGACGGCGGCGAGGTGGCGTGGGGCCGGATCGACGCCTTCTTCGACGAGGTGCACGAGCGCAGCGAAGGGCGCGAGCCCGCGCAGGGCCGCTGGTGAGCGAGCTCTCCTTCTTCATCACCGGCGCGAAGGCCGAACATCACGCCGCGACGCCGCAGCTCACGCTGCGCGTGCGCGTGGCCGAGACGAGCGGCGTCGCGGTGTACGCGATGACGCTGCGCGCGCAGGTGCGCATCGAGCCGCAGCAGCGGCGCTACGACGCGGGTGAGTCGGCGCGGCTGGTCGAGCTGTTCGGCGGCCCCGAACGGTACGGCGACACGCTCAAGAGCATGCTGTGGACGCACGTGTCGCAAACCGTCCTGGCGTTCGAAGGCGACACCGAATTCGACCTCACCATCCCGTGCAGCTACGACTTCGAGGTGGCGGCGCACAAGTATCTGGCCGCGCTGCGCGACGGTGACATTCCGCTGATCGCGATGTTCAGCGGCACGCTGTTCGTGCGCGGTGCGGACGGCGCCGTGCAGGCCGAGCTCGTGCCGTGGTCGTGCGAGGCGCGCTACCGCTTGCCGGTCGCGGTGTGGCGCGAGACGATGGACGCGCACTTTCCCAATAGCACGTGGCTGCGCATCGACCGCGAGACGTTCGACGAGCTGTACCGCTTCAAGACCGCCGGCGGCTTTCCGACCTGGGAAGCCGCGATCGGGCGGCTCTGCGCGGACGCGAAGAGCGCGCGATGACGCAGCATCAGGACGACGTGTTTGCACCAGCGCTGTCCGTCGCGAACGCAGTGCTGTACGAAGGGTATCTGCTCTATCCGTACACCGCGTCGGCGCCGAAGAACCGTATCCGGTGGCAGTTCGGCGTGGTCGTGCCGCGCGCGTACTTGAGCGCCGGGACCGGCGAAAACGCAGAGCAGCAGACTGAAGTTCTGATCGAGACCGGCGCCGGCGCGGCGCCGGATGTCACCGTGCGGCTGCGCTTCTTGCACGTCGAGGCACGGCGCGTCGAAGCGTTCGCCGGCGGCGCGTTCGCGCCGGTCGAGTCGCTGAAGGTCGACGCTACGACGTACCTGA
This sequence comes from Vulcanimicrobiota bacterium, assembly GCA_030947665.1. Lineage (GTDB taxonomy): Bacteria > Vulcanimicrobiota > Vulcanimicrobiia > Vulcanimicrobiales > Vulcanimicrobiaceae > Vulcanimicrobium. Next base: position 13,171 of record JALZBE010000008.1, read on the forward strand.
CGTTCGACGAGGCGGTCGAGGAAGAGCTGACGGAAACGCTAGCGGTCACGGGGGATGCGGAACGCGTCGTCCCGATCGCGTTCGCCGGCGGGCTCGCCGAGGAGACGCTGCGCGACGCCGCGGGTGACGTACGCGGGCGGATCGTGCGCGAGCGCTGGCCGCTCAGCGGCACGCTGACGCTGCGCTGCGACGCGGTGCCCGCTGACGCGTCGCTGCGCAAGCTGCAGGTGCGCGTCGAGAACGCCTCCGAGGTAGTCGCGGGCGAGCGCAGCGGCGCGCTGCGTACCGCGTTGGTGTCGACGCACGTTTTGCTGCGCGTTCAGAACGGACGTTTCGTCTCGGTGCTCGATCCCACGCCCGCCGCGGCCGAGGCGACCGCGAAGCTCGCCAACCGCCACGTATTCCCCGTGCTCGTCGGCGACGCGGCGGCGGACGCCCAGCGTTCTACGCTGGTGCTGTCGTCGCCGATCATCCTGTACGATTTTCCGGCCGTCGCGCCGCAGACCGACTCCGACGCGTTCGACGGCACCGAGATCGACGAATTGCTCACGCTGAGCGTGCTGAGCTTGCCCGACGCGGAGCGCGACGAAGCGCGCGCGACCGATCCGCGCGCGCGCGCCATCATCGAGCGCGCCGAGAGCTTCAGCATGCACGACCTCGCGCGCGTGCACGCCGGCACGCTGTACCACGTCGGCACGACGCCCGCCGTGCACGATCCGTTCGCCGCGGCCGATCCGGTCGTGGAAACCGAACCGAACTTCAACCCGTTCCGCCGGCCCGATCCGTTCGCGGGCGGTGACCCGTTCGGTTCGCTCGACGTGCCCGGGCTCGACTGCGTGTTCGTGAACGGCGTCAAGATCACCAAAGGGTCGTCGGTGCGGCTGCATCCCAAGCGGCGCGCCGACGCGCACGACATGTTCCTGGCGGGCAAGGTCGCGACGGTGCGCGCGGTCCACCAGGACGTCGAGGACGTGATGTACGTGGCCGTCACGGTCGACGAAGATCCGGCCAGCGACCTGCACGACTGGTACGGCCGTTCGTTCTTCTTCTATCCCGACGAAGTCGAGCCGCTGGGGGCCCCGTTGTGAACGTTCTCGTGGCCGGCGTCGGCAACGTGTTTTTCGGCGACGACGGGTTCGGACCCGAGGTCGCGCGCGCACTGCTCGGGCAGGAGCCGGTCGCCGGCGCGAAGGTCGAGGATTTCGGCATTCGCGGGCTGCACCTCGCGTACGAGCTGCTCAACGGATACGACCGCGCGATCATCGTCGACGCGGTGCCGCGCGGCGACGTGCCGGGCACGCTGTACGTGATCGAGCCGGATGCAATGGTCATGCCGGCGACGCCCGACGCGCACAGCATGGACCTGGGCAACGTGTTCGCGTATTTGCGCACGCTGGGCGGCGAGCCGCCGCCGCTGACCATCGTCGGGTGCGAACCGGAGAACATCGAACCGGGCATGGGGCTCTCGGCCGCCGTAACACGTTCCGTCGACGGCGCCGTCGCGCTCGTTCGCCGTCTCATCGATCAACAGCTCGCGGCACAGGCGCGCGAGACCACTGGAGGTTCGGCATCATGGTGAAATCAGTCGTCCGCAGCGGCATCGCAATCGGTTTTGCGATCTTTGCAGCCCGTCAGCTCGTCTTCGGCGGACGGGATCTGGCGCGGTACAACAAGATGCGCGAGATGTCCGGCGATCCGCCGCTCGGCCTGTCAAAAGACAAGCCGGAGACGAACGCCCAAGCGCGCACCAGCAACCCGTTCGTGATGCTGATGAGCATCCCGAGCGACCTGCAGCGGTACCTCAAATTGAAGTCGATGTAGAACGCCTCCGCTTTCGCTACGGCGTGAAGGAACGATAAGCTCAAGTGTGTCTTGCTATTCCCGGTCAAGTGGTCGAGTTCGTACCCGAGCAGCCCGCGCTGGTCAAGGTCGACGTAGCCGGCGTGCGCCGCAACGTCAACGTCGGCTTGCTGGAGGACGGCGAGCTCGCGCTGGGCGACTGGGTGCTGATCCACGTCGGGTTCGCACTGAGCAAGGTCAGTGAGTCCGAGGCCGCGGGCCAGCTCAAGATGCTGCGCGCGATGGGTGAGGAAGAGCTGGCGATGGAGGAGGTCCGCGGCTACACGTTCGCCGCGGATGATGGTGAACGACGATGACGACCACCTTGAAGTACGTCGACGAATTCCGCGATCCGGCGCTGATCACCGCGGTCGCGCATGAGATCGCGCGCACCGTCGATCCGGCGCGCCACTACCGCATCATGGAAGTGTGCGGCGGCCATACGCACTCGATCTACCGGCACGGGCTGCGCGACATACTGCCCGACAACGTCGAGCTCGTGCACGGGCCGGGCTGTCCGGTGTGCGTGCTGCCGACGGGACGCGTCGACGACGGCCTGGCGGTCGCCGCGCACCCCGACACGATCCTGACGTGCTTCGGCGACATGATGCGCGTGCCCGGAACGAAGGGCACGCCCCTGGAACTCAAGGCGCGCGGCGCCGACATCCGCATGGTGTACTCGCCGCTGGACGCGCTCAAACTGGCGCAGGACAATCCCGGCAAGCACGTCTGCTTCTTCGCGATCGGCTTCGAGACGACCGCGCCGTCGACCGCGCTCACCGTGCTGCGCGCGCGGGAGCTGGGCGTGAAGAACTTCTCGGTGTTCGTCAACCACGTCACGATCGTGCCGGCGATCCGCGCGATCCTCGACTCGCCCGACATGCGGCTCGACGGGTTCGTCGGCCCCGGTCACGTCGCGACGATCACGGGCTGCCGGCCGTACGAGTTCATCGCGCAGCATTACGGCAAACCCGTCGCGGTAGCCGGCTTCGAACCGCTCGACCTGCTCGAAGGCATCTTGATGGTGCTGCGCCAGATCCGCGCGGGCACCGCGAAAGTGGAGAACCAGTACAAACGGATCGTACCGTGGGAAGGCAATCCCGCCGCGCTGCGCGCGCTGGCGGCGGTGTTCGAGCTGCGGCCGTTCTTCGAATGGCGCGGGCTCGGCTTCATCTCGCAGTCGGCGCTCAAGCTGAAATCTTCGTTCGCGGACTACGACGCCGAGGTGCGCTTCGAGCTGCCCAACGTGCGCGTGACCGACCCGCGCGCGGCACAGTGCGGCGAGATCCTCAAAGGCGTGCTCAAACCGCCCCAGTGCAAGCTGTTCGGCAAGGAATGCAATCCGGAGCATCCCGTCGGCGCGCTGATGGTGTCCAGCGAAGGCGCGTGCGCGGCCTACTACCGGTACGCGCGCATCGAAGAACGGACCGATGAGGCCGTCAACGCCTGAGATGACGACGCTCGCTTCGCCGCGGCGTGCTCGTTTCACGGACACGCAGATCGAGATGGCGCACGGCGCCGGCGGCAAGGCGTCGCGGCGGCTCGTCGAGGGC
>JALZBE010000105.1 GCA_030947665.1 Vulcanimicrobiota bacterium
GGCGCCGGCTGCGCGGGCGGCGGTGAGGCGGAGCGGTGCGGCGCGGGAACGGCCGCTCCGACCGGTGGGGCGCCGAGCGCCAGGAGCGCGAGCGCCGCGACCGCGAGGCTAGTGGACCGCACCGCTGGCGTCGTCGAGTGTCGCGGCGTCGGCGGTATCGATGTACGAAGCGGCGGAGGACGTGGCGCTGCCGCGGTCCTGCGAGTCGGCGGTATAGACGGCCGGCGAGGCGCCCGGACCGAACGGGTTCTGTTGGGCTTGAGCGTCGTGCTCGTCGAGGTAATAGCTTGCGTTGACGCCGGCGATGACGGGCGGCGTATGCCACAGGTTCGGCCCGAGATACGCTGCGATGGCGAGCGCGGCGGCGACGGGCAGGGCGATCCGCGGACCCCAGCTCGTGCGCAAGCGCTGGGCCCACGACGGGGTCTCGTGCCGGACGGCGTCCCACACGCGTGCCTTGACGAGCGACGGCAGCTCGAGCTCCTCGGCGCGCGCGGCCTTGCGCAGCAGCTCGCCGAGCGAGGCTTCCTCGTCGTAGATCGCGTTGCACGCCGTGCAGGTCGCGAGGTGCGCGAAAACGGCGGCGTCCGCTCGTGGGGTCAGCGCGCCGTGCAGGTAGTCGATGAGGGATTCGCGGTCGTAATGTGTCGTCATTGTTGTTCCTGTTGCGCCCGGGTCACCAACCGGCGAAGAAGCGCTCTCGCTCGGTGGAGCCGCGATCGGACCGTTCCGATCGAACATCCCATGATGTCGGCTATTTCTTGGTAGCTATACTCCTCGATATCGGCGAGAACCACGACTTGGCGCTGCTCGGGGGAGAGCTGAGCGAGCGCCTTCGATAGCGGCTCTCCGAGCTGGCCCGCCACGTAGTCTTCGATGGGGTCGACCGCCAAGGGCCGCTGACCACCGTACTGCTGCGGTGCATTGTCTTCCGGGATCTCTTCTTGGAAACGTCCTTTCCGGCGCCGAAGTTCATCCCGATACAAGTTCGTGACGATTCGGTAGATCCACGACAGGAAGGACGTCCCGGGCTGGAAAGACCGCCACGCTCGGTACACCCGGATGAACGCGTCCTGCGTCAAATCGCGAGCGTCCGCCTCGTTGCCCGTCAGGCGGTAGGCGAAGTTGTACGTCGCCTTGCCGTACTGGGCCATCGCCTGCTCGAGGAACGCCGACGCTTCACGCGACGGCGGCTCGATCGGCTTGCGCGGGACCCCCATCGGGATCAGAGCCTTCGCTTCACCGTCGGATTCGGCCTCGCGGGGAGGCCGGCGCTCACTTACAGCTGTTCGCCGCTGGGATGATCACCTTCGACGCCGCGTCCTCGTGCTTGGTCGTGAACGCGGCGATGTCGCCGAGATCGCGGTCGAGCAAATGCGCGTCGTTGAGTGATGTGACGGTCTTGTGCTGCGGGTCGAATGTCGTTTGCGTGTCCCGGAGAAACCCCGAGACCGGCGTGGGCGTTTGGAGCGCTCCGCCGCGGCCCGTCGCGATACTCGGAACGTTGGAGCGCGCCATGTTCTGCTCGCTCTCGCTCAGCGTGCCGAACCGGCGCATCCGCTCGGTCTCGACGAACCCGCTCATCGCGTCGAGCTGAACCTTCTGCGCCGTCAGCACGCCGGTCAAGGTCGAGCGCAGATCGCGCAGCGTCTTGGCGTCTTCGGGCTTCGCCGTCGGCGGGACGTCCAGCGATGGCGACTTGAGCGCCTCGGTGAGCGTGTCGACGTTCTTGACCATGAGGTCCACTTCGTGATCCATCTGCATCAAGTGCAGGTCGCGGGCCTCGTTCGAGTCCTTGACGACGTAGTCGAAGATGCGCTTGCGCAAGCCGCCGTAGGTCCGGTCGTTCTTGAGCGCCGCGGCCACGGCGGGTGCGATCGCGCGCCGGATCGCCGTGCAAACCGGTTTCGCGCGCGTCGTCCCGATCAGCGGGAGCGTGGTCGCCTGAGGGATCGGCTCCAGGTTGAACGGGTTGGTCGGCGTGGGCTTCGGGACGGGCGCCGGGGAAGCGAGACCCAGCAGAAGCGCCCCTAGGGCAGCATATGCGAGCACGGTGCTTGCTTCTACGGCCGGCCGCCGGTTCCGTGCAGGACGAGCTTACGAAAAGTTGACGCGCGGCCGATACTCCCCATACGCGGCCCCGGCAGATGCCCGCCGGTGATCCGTTTCGGGTGAGGGCGTCGCTTGTGGACGTCGCGCGGTTCGAATGCGCGGCAAGCTCGTCATGGGATCGGTTCACGGATGAACTTCCCGCTCGCGTTCAGCGGTGCCGACGGATTCGGCGTAGCCCTTTCGGTCGTGGTGATGGTGGTCGCCGTCCTTTCGGCGGTGCGGCTGCACGCGCTGGCGGCCGCGCTGCGCAGGCAACACGCGACCGCGCTCCAGCAGCGCTCGCAACTCTTGGAAGCCGTCACGGACGGCGTGTACGTCGTCGACGAGCAGCTGCGCATCGCGCACGTCAACTGTGAAGCCGCCCGGCTGTTGGGGGCCGGCGCAGGCGAGCTCGTCGGCCGCGCGCTCCAGGACATCGCCGCCCCGCTTGCCTCCGAGCTGCTCGCCGACGTGCGCTGCGCGCGGCGCACCGGCGAGCGAACGGAACGCACGTACGCGTTGCCCGGAAGCGGCTCCGTGATCGAGGTGCGCGCGTCGCCCGCCGGCCGCGAGGTGGTCGTCTCGTTGCGTGACGTCGCGGAACGCACGCGCGTCGCGGCTCGCGCGCGCGATTGCGATCAGCGCGTGCGGATGCTGGCCGATAACGTCGACGCGGTCTTGTGGACGACCGATCCCGACGCGCGCTTCACGTCGGTGACGGGTGCCGCACTGGAAGATCTCGGCTTGCGCGCGGACGATCTCGTGGGACGGCCGTCCGGGGCGCTCATCGCCGAGCACGTGCTGCGCGACGTCGTCGCCGGTACCCCGGTGCGCGCGGAGACGGTGCGCGGCCAGCGCTGGCTTCGCCACGTTGTCGAGCCGCTGCGCGACGGTGCGGATACGATCGTCGGCGCGGTCGGCGTCTCGCTCGACGTCACCGCGCTCAAGCGCGCGCATCAGCGGCTGTTCGAGAGCACGCATCGCGACCGCGTCACCGGGCTGCCGAACCGGTTGTCGCTGGAGCAGCGCATCGACGAGACGATCGCCGACGCGCGCCGCGACGGGCGGCGCTGCGCGCTGCTGTTCGTCGGCCTCAACCATTTTCGCACGATCAGCGACGCGCTCGGCCACGGTGCGGGCGACGACGTGCTGCGCGACGTCGCGCTGCGGCTGCAGGAGACGCTGCGCGCGGGCGACGTCATCGCGCGTCCCGGCGGCGAGGACTTCGTGATCCTCATGCCGCGCGTGACCTCGGACGCCGAGGTCGAGAGCGTCGCGCAGCGGCTGCTGGGCGCGCTCGCGCTGCCCGTGACGACGCGCGGGCGCGAGCTGTTCGTCGACGCGAGCGTCGGTGCGGCGATCTTCCCCGAGCACGGCGACGACACCGAGTCGCTGGGCGCGCACGCCGACGCCGCCATGCAGCGCGCGAAGACGTTAGGCGGCGAGCGCTTCGCACTCTACGACGACGACTCGCTGCAAGCCGCCGCGGCCGAACGGCTCGCACTCGACAACGACCTGCGCCATGCCGTCGCGCGCGACGAACTGCGGCTGCTGTACCAGCCCGTCATCGACGTCGCCACCCGCCGCATCGTCGGCTGTGAAGCGCTCGTGCGCTGGCACCATCAGACGCGCGGCGTCGTCCCGCCGGGCGTCTTCATCGCGATCGCCGAGCAGAGCGGCGCGATCGTCGCGCTCGACCGCTGGGTGCTGCGCGAAGCGTGCGCGACGGCGGCGCGCGTGCGCACGTACGAGCCGGGGTTCCGCATGGCGGTCAACCTCTCGCCGTACGATCTGCGCGAGCCCGATTTTCCCGACGTCGTCGCGACGATGCTCATCGAGCACAGCCTGCGCCCCGGCGCGCTCTCGATCGAGGTCAACGAGAACGACCTACTCGACGACGGCGTGCTGCTCGCGCTGCGGCGCATCTGCGCGCTGGGCGTCGAGGTGACCGTGGACGACTTCGGCGTCGGCTACAGCAGCTTTCCGTCGCTCAAGCGCTTGCCGGTCACCGCGCTCAAGGTCGACCGGGCATTCATCCGCGACGTCGCCGAAGACGCCTACGACCGGGCGATCGTCGGGTCCATCGTCTCGATCGCGAAGACGCTCGGGCTGCGCGTCACGGCGGAGGGCATCGAAACCGAAGAGCAGCTCGGTTTTGTCGCGTCGCTGGGCTGTGACGAGGCCCAAGGCTTCCGCTTCGGCGCGCCGATGACCGACGCCGAGCTGGAACGCGCTCTGGAGCCGCGCCCTCGCTTGCAGCTGCTCGAACAGGGCGCATGAGCCTAGAATCCCCCGATCTCGGGCCTGACGCCCGGCTCCGGGTCGGTTACGATACCGATGGAAAACGTGGAGGAGGTACTCGGTGGCGATCATTTGGAAGGCCGAAGACGAAGCGGAGCGGGTGCTGCGGCAGCGCCGCGCGTTCCGTGATTGTCTGACCTCGATCGCCGAGCCGTCCTCCGACGTGGATGCCGCCGAGCTGATCTACGGCGAACTTGTCGCGAACACGGTTCGCTACGCGAACGGCACCGTCGAGGTCCGGCTCGAGCTCGTCGACCACACGCCGCCGGTCCTGATCGTGCGCGATCACGGCCCCGGTCTGCGTTGCCATCCGTGGACCCCGCGCCGCGATCCGTACGCCGAATCGGGGCGGGGCCTCGGCATTGTGGACCTGCTCGCGCGTGAGGTCGCGGTCGACGAAGCGGACGGCGGTGGGACCGTGATCCGTGCCGTCCTGCCCGTTATCCCGCGCGGGCGGGCCGCGTAGCCTAGCGCTCCAGCCGATAGTTCAGCTCGATCGAACGCGGCCGGGCGACGTGGTCGCCCTGCGCATTCGCGAACGTGATGAAGTACCGGTCGTTGAGGAGGTTGCGCACGCGCAACGCGAGCGCGCCGCGTCCGAACGCGAAACCTTTCTCGACGTCGAGCGTGAGGTGCGGCGGAACTTTGCACGCATCCGAACCGGCCCCGGTGCGCGGATCCGGTGGGCAGAAGCGGTTGACGAAGCCGGTGGAGAGATCCGACGGCGCCGTCGTGAGACCGCTGCCGTACTCGACGCTCGCCGACAGCCAGCCGTTGTGGCGGTCGTTGATGAGCACACCCGCATTTGCGTCCCAGTGCTCGTCGTGATCGGCCGGGAGCCAATCTTGCGAACCCCCGCCTGCACACGGCGCAAGCAGCGCGGTCTCACAGTTCTTGACGACGGCATAGGTGTGCGCGAGCGAGCCATAGACGCGCCCGCCGCGTGAAAGCGGACGTTGGTATGCCATGCTCTGCGTCGCAATCCGGCCGAGCGCGAAGTTGATGTCCTGGTGAAGGTTCGTCGTGCCGACCTGTGTGTCGTCGATGAGATCAGTGGCGTTCTTCTTCGCGACGCGCAGGCCGAGGTCGCCGCGTCCTACGGCGATATGCCCCCCGATCTCATAGTCCGAGTCGCGCTGCGGCCGCAAGTCGAAGTTGCCGCTTGCAGGCTGGATGATGCGTGCGACGGACGGTGAGACGTTCTCCAGGGAGAACGGCGTGAAGAACCGGCCGTAGTAGACGTAGATGCTCGCGGTGTCTCCGAACGAGCGGGTGAGCTTCACGCGCGGGCTGAGCTGCGCGAAGCCGCTCGCGAACTCGGGTGACGCGATCGAGAACACGTCGGCGCGCACGCCATAGTCGAGCCGCCAGCGCGATCCCATGCGCCAGCTGTCCTGCAGATATCCCTCCGCGAGGTGTCCGCTGTTCGGCGCGGCGTCGACGACGGTGAACGGCGCGCGCGCAAACGGATTGAGCGCCTGCAGCCCGATCGCATACCGTTTCGCCACGGTGGTCACGTCGTAGACCACGCCGGCACGAACTTCGTGCGCCGCGCTGCGCAGATCGTAGTCCGCGTTGATGCGGTAGTCGATCGACGTGCGGTCCGAGAACAGCGACAGCGAGCACGTCGTGACGTCCGCGCTGCAATCGGCGGGGCCGCCGCGCGCCGCTCCGGCCGCGAAATCGTTCGCCGGATCCGGCAGGTCTTGGATGTGCGAGCGCTTGACCGACGGCCCGAACGAGAACGTGCCGTGGTCGCCGATCGCGCGCCGGAACTGCAGTGATGCAAAGACGTCGTCTTGCCGCTCGACGTCGTCCTGCGCGGCGGGTGCGCCGGCTGCCACGTCGGCTGGGATCTGATACGTCTGTAAGCTGTGCGACAGCGTGAAGTTGGCGAACGAGCTTTTTCCGTACGGAAGCGTGACGCGGAAGAACTGGTTCGCGCTGCTGCCCGCGTCATGCGGCGCATCCGGCGACGGCGGGTCGAGCGCACGTCCGTCCCGCCCGGTGCGCGATGCGACCAGCAGCGAGCCGCCGCGGCCGACGGGCGCGTGATAGCCGAGCGTCGCTTCGTACCGCCCGAATGCGCCTCCCGCAGCGTCGAACGTGACGCCCGCCGGACCCGGCGTGCCGCCGCGTGACGCGAGGTTCAGCACCGCGCCGAAGCGTTCGCCGTATTGCGCGGGATACGCGCCTTCGAGCACTTCGGCGAAGCCCACGTTGCTCGCGTCGACCTCGTTGCCGATGACGCGGTTGAGCGCTTGCGGCAGCGCGACGCCGTCGATGACGTAGTTGATGTCGCCGTGGTCGCCGTTGACGTGCACGGCCCCGTTCGCGCCGCGTGCGGCGCCCGGCACCTGCAGCAGCATGCCCGACGTGCTGCCGGCGGCCGGCGATCGTGCGATCGTCTCGGCGTTCAGCGTGACGTCGGTACCGGCGCGCTGGACCTGCACGGCGCGCGACGTGACGGTGGCCGAGGTGCGGCCGATGGTCTTGGTGGCTTTCAGGATGAGGTTGACGCTCTCGCCGCTCGACGTGACGTCGACATCGACGACGGCGCTCAGCGGGCCGCTGACGCCGGACACCGAGTACCGGCCGAGCGGGACGGCGCTGAACGCGAACGTGCCGCGCGCATCGGTGACTGACTCGCGATGCATCGTAGGACCGTTGAGCTGGACGGTCGCGCCCGCGACGGCTTGGCCGTTCGCGGTAACGACGCCGGAGAGAAAGCTGGTCGCCTGCGCGAGCGCGGGCCCAGTGGTCGCGACGACGGCGACGATGATGATGATGATGATGATGAAGGCGAGCGCGCGAAGCTGCCCACCGGATGAACGGCTGAACATGATTCCCCTTGCTGTACTGCGACGACGGATGAGCCGCACTAGCGGCGCGGCAGCCGGAAGTCAGGCAGGCAGCGGCGGGGGGCGGTTCGGGACGAACAGCCGGTAGGGAACGGTTGCGCGCGCCGGGCGCAGGGCCAAGCGGCGCATGGGCGGCGGCGCGGTGACC
>JALZBE010000542.1 GCA_030947665.1 Vulcanimicrobiota bacterium
CCACCGGCGTGACCGAAGGCGACGTTCGCGCGAGCGCGCGCACCGTGGTCGCGACCGGTCCGAGCCCGAGTCAGCCGCCCATCACCAACGCGACCGCCGCGTCGCGCGGCAGTCCGAGCGCTTCGCGCAGCGCGCCGCGGTCGGGCGGCGGGATCCCGAAGCGCGGATCGACCGGGATGCCGTCGACGCCGACGCGCTCCGGATCGATGCCACGGCCCACCAGCGCCGCGCGAATCTCCGGCGTCGCGACCGCGTACGCATCGATGTTGCGATAGATCCAGAACGGGTGCACGACGAAGTCGGTCACGATGCCCATCACGGGAACCGTCGGATCGTACAGCCGTTTGTACGCGGCCATCACGCCGCACGGAAACGCGTGCGTGCACACCACGACGCTCGGGCGCAGGCGTTCCATCAAGCCGCGGATGTTGCGCGCCGTGAACTCGCTCGCCCACACGCGAAATCCGCCCGCGGCCGTCGCGCGCTCCGCGCGATCGTAGATGAAGCCGTAGACTTGCGGGATCGTGCGCACCATCCCGATGTAGCCGTCGCTGACGACCTTCGAGAAGAGCGACGCCGCGTAGCGGTAGCTGTCGACGACCTCGCCGCGCATGCCACGCGCCGCAAGGCGCACGCGCACCGCATCGGCGGCGGAGCGGTGACCTTCGCCGACGCGCGCGGAGAGAAAGAGGACCGGTCCCTTCGACACGCTCAGGGCAGGCTCTACGGTGCCTGCTCCTCCGGCGGCGACGACTCTTCGGCCAACACGAAGAAATCGTCGAGGATCTCCTGCGCGAGATCCTCGTCGTCGAGCAGATCGCCGACCGCGTCGGTCACGACGAACTCGTCGGACTGGTCGTTGTAGCAGACGGCGTACGCGTTCCCTTCGTCGTCCTCCACCAGGCCCACGACCTCGAAGCGCAGCGCGGTGCCGTCCTCCATGTGCAGTTCGAGGACGTCCTTGAGGTCGAGCGGCTGTTTCTCGCCGCCGGTGCCGTTGCCGCTCGCGCCGGCGCTGCCGTTGGTTTCGATGACGATGCTCCTTATTTGAGGTATCGGGACACGTTCGCGTTGTGTTCTTGCAACGTCTTCGCGAAGGCATGGTGGCCGTCGCCCTTTGCGACGTAGTAGAGATAATCGCTGCGCGCCGGCCGGAACGCGGCGTCGAGAGAGGGTTTCCCCGGGTTCGCGATCGGGGTCGGCGGAAGGCCGTTGTGGCGGTAGGTGTTGTAAGGCGAGTCGCTCTCCAAGTCTCGCTTCGTGATCACGTCGTGATGTTCCGGGAACGTGTACTCGATCGACGCGTCGATCTCCAGCGGCATCCCCAGCCGCAGGCGGTTGTAGATCACCGAGGCGATCGTAGGCCGCTCGTCGTCGGCCTTGCCCTCGCGCTCGATCAGCGACGCGATCGTGACGACCTCGGGGACCGTCCGGTGCAGCGCTCGCGCGAGCGCCGCCGCATCGCGCGGCAGCTCCTGGCGGAACTGGTCCACCAGCACGCGGGCGATCTGCGGGGGCGAATCGTCGGTCGGCAGCAGGTAGGTGCTGGGGAAGAGATAGCCCTCCAGGTTGGGCGTCCGGCTCCCGGCGACGGTGATCCCGCCGCTGCGCAGGAAGACGCGCTCGTACGCGCTCGCGTCGCCGAGCGCGCGGCTCCCCAGCGCCTGCGCGATCTCACGCGCGGTGTAGCCCTCCGGGATCGTCACCCAGACGGCGAACTGCTCGCCGCGCACCAGCCGCTTGAGGATGTCGTCGCTCGTCTGGTGGGCGGGGAAGCGGTACTCGCCGGCTTTGACGTTGCCGTCGGCGTGGCGCAACCGCGCGAGGATCCGAAACGCGAGCGGGTGCTGCAGCACGTTTTTCTCGCGCAGCGCCGTGACCACTTGGGCGAACGTCGAGCCGCGTTCGATCACCACGTCGGTTTGCTGCGCGGGCAGCGTGCGGTCGACGTAGACAGCGTCGCGAAACCAGACCGACGCCGAACCCACGATGAGGCCGGCGCTGACGACGATCGCGATCGCGATGACGAGCAGCGCGCGGCCCGCGCGGCTCACCGCGGTCTGCGGGCCAGCCACGTCTCGAGAATCCCTACGGCGGCGAGCTGATCGACGACCTTCTTGCGCTTCGAACGCGACACGTCCGCGCTGATGAGCGCTTTCTGCGCGGCCGCGGTGGTCAGCCGCTCGTCGACGCGTTCGATCGCGCCGTCGAACGCGCGCGCGAGATGTGCGACGAACGCGTCGATGCCCTCGGTTGCCGGCCCGCGCTCGCCGCTCATCGTGAGCGGATCGCCGACGACGATCGTGCGCGCCCCGCGCTCGCGCGCGATCGCGACGATGCCGGCGACATCGTCACGCACGTTCGTGCGGTGGATCGTCGAGTGCGGGAACGCGAACGTCCCCTCGCCGACCGCGACGCCGATGCGCCGCGTCCCGACGTCCAGCGCAAGCACGACGTCACTCATGATCCGGCTCGTACGATCATGTCGATTGGAACTCGTACACGAGCGCGCGCGCTTTGGGGCGGCGGCCGAGGTGCCAGGTGATGATGTCGTCTGCCGCGCGGGCGACGCGCAACGTGGCGCGCATCGCCGCGCCGGAGCCCCGCTCCGCGCCGAGCGCACGGAAATTCGCGACATCGTTCGCGTCGAGCGCGTGCGCGTCGCCACGCGCGCCGTAGCAGCGGTCACAGCCGAGCCCGCCCGCTTCGAGATCGAGGTGCGCGCCATGCTCGTCGAAACCCAGCCCGCAGCGCACGCATGCGT
>JALZBE010000106.1 GCA_030947665.1 Vulcanimicrobiota bacterium
GACCTGAGCCGCGAACTCGAGCCCGCGGCCGCAGCCGCGCTGCGCGCGGCCGCCCGCCGCGCCGGCGTCAGCCTCAATACCGTGGTGCAAGCCGCGTGGGCGCTCGTCGTCGCTCGATTGCGCGCAGACTCCGACGTGGTGTTCGCGACGACGACTTCGGGGCGGCCCGAATCGCTCGCATTCGACGAGACGGCCGGATTGTTCATCGATACGCTGCCGTTCCGCGTCCAGGTCCCCGCGACGGGATCGATCGATGCGTGGCTCGGCCGAGTGCAACGCGGGCACGGCGACGTTAGGCTCCACGGGCACGTATCGATCGGGACGATCCTCGGGTGGAGCGGGATGCCCGCGGGGACGGAGCTGTGCGAAACGCTGCTCGTGTTCGAGAACTATCCGCAGCCGGCCGCCGGCGCCGATCCGGACGTCCTGCGCATCGTCGCGATCCGCGGCGACGGGGCGCGCACGCGCTACCCGATCGCGTTCCTCGTCAAGCCGTCGGAGCAGGGACTGGGACTGCATCTCGTCTACGATCGCGGCCGTTTCGACGACGTCACCGCGGCCGCGATCGTGGACGGTTTCGTCTCCGCCGCAGCGCACATCGCAGCACCGGGCACCCGACTCGAAGACCTCGCGACGGATGCCCCGCCTCTCCGATCGAACCGCCCGTCGGCGGCCGCCGAACGATCGCTCGACCTCGCGCGCCCCGCGATCGCGTCGGTGCCGGGGGTCGAGGCGATCGTCCGCGACGTCTGGGAAGCGCTGTTCGGTCGCGCGATTCCGCCCGGTGCCTCGTTCGCCGACCTCGGCGGTCACTCGATGCTGCTGCTCCAGCTCGTGATGCGCCTGCGCGAACGGTTCGGGGACGCACTCGACCTCGCCACCGCCGCGTCCACACCGACCGTCGAAGAGATGGCAGCCGTGCTCGCGGGCGCGGCGCTGCGCGACCGCTCACCGCTCGTGCCGTTGAACGCCGCAGAAGGCGATGCGACGCCGCTCGTGATCGTCCCGGGCTCGAGCGGTAATCCGTTGGGCTACTCCGCGCTGGGGCGGCACATGCAGCGACCCGTCTTCGGCATGCGTCTCGTCTCCGGTGGTCCGACCAGCGTGGTCGAACTCGCCGAACAGCTCGTCGCATGTTTGCCCGACGGACGCGTGCATCTCGCGGGGCATTCGTTCGGCGCGGCGGTCGCCTTCGAGGCGGCGCGGCTGCGCGCGGCGCGAGGCGCGCCGCCGGGATTGCTGGTGCTTCTCGACGTCGCCGCACCGGACGGCACGCCGCTCGATGTTCCGTCCGACGAAGCCGAGCTGCTCGCGGCGATCGCCGACGCCGCGTCGCGCTTCTTCGGCACACCCGTCGACGTGGACGGTGCCGCGTTGGCCGCGCTCGATGCGCCATCGCGACGCGCCGTGTTGGTCGAGCGGTTCGCGGATGCCGGCTTCGTGCCGCGCGACACGCCGGCGGCGTTCGCCGACGAGCTGCTGTCGATCTATCGCGCCAGCTTCGCCGCGTACGCGGCGTGGATCCCGATCCCGATCCGCGGCCAAGAGATCGTCGTCGTGCGCGCCGCAGACGGTCTGGCGCAGCGCGATCATCCCGACGATCCGACGCTCGGATGGCAACACCTGAGCGACCCGATGTGTCGCTGCATCGAAACGCCCGGCGATCACATCACGATGATCGCCGAGCCGAACGCGCTGCAGCTCGCGCGCCGCCTGAACGCGCTCTTCGGGGCGGCTCCCTAGCATCGTGCGCGTGACGCTGCTGACCGTCGGTACGCAGGGCGACGTCGTCCCCTTCGCCGCGCTGGGCCGGCGTCTGGTCGAACGCGGGCATCGCGTCACGATCGGAACGTACGCTGCTTATGCCGGGCTCGTCACGGCGAACGGGCTGCGCCACCACGTCGTTCCCGGGGATCCGAAAGTCGCGCTCGAGCGCACCTCGGGGAAGCTCGCCGCCGCGAAGTCCTCACCGCTGCGATATCTGCGCGGACTGCGCGAGCAGGTGCGCACGCTGGCGCAGCATGCCCGCCCGCTGCTCGACGCGATGAACGAAGCCGCGGACGACAGCGAGATGATCGTGTACGGGCTGACCTCGATGATGGGCGCATCGATCGCCGAGGCGCGGGGGGTCCCCGCGATCCAGGCCTTCTTGACACCGGTCACGCCGACTCGCGCGTTCGCAGGCTTCCTGGCGAAGCGCGAGATCGGCGGGCCGTTCGGTGCCGGAAATTTGATCAACCACCTCGTCGCCGAGCAGATCCTCTCCCGCCCGTACGTCGGCGTCTTGAACGCCTGGCGCCGCGATGCGCTGCGGCTCGGCCCGATCGGTCCGCGCGGATTCTTCTACGAGCAGCGCCGCCGCCGCACGCCGCTCCTGTACGGGTTCAGCTCGCACATCGTCCCCAAGCCGCCGGATTGGCCGCCATGGGTCGAGGTCACCGGCTATTGGCTGCCCGATTCCGGCGCGTGGACGCCGCCGGCCGAACTCGAGCGCTTTCTGCAGGCCGGGCCGCCACCCGTCTACATCGGCTTCGGAAGCATGGTTTCGACCGATCCGGAAGCGCAAACTCGAACGATCGTCGAGGCGCTGGACGGGAGGCGCGCGGTGCTCGCGCAGGGATGGGGCGGCGTAGGAGCCGGCGCGCTGCCCGCGACGATCCTGCAGATCGACGAAGCGCCGCACGCGTGGCTGTTTCCGCGCATGTCGACCGTCGTTCACCACGCCGGAAACGGTACCACGGGGGCGGGCCTTCAGGCCGGCGTGCCGACGGTGGCGGTCCCGCTGCTCGGCGACCAGTTTTTCTGGGCCCGGCGGCTGCACGCGCTCGGCCTCTCGCCCGCGCCGGTGCCCCAGCGCAGCATGACCGCGAGCGCACTCGCCACGGCGCTTGCGGCCGCCGAGCGCCCCGCCATCCGCGAGCGCGCCGCCGCCGTCGGATCACTCGTGCGAGCAGAAGACGGGCTCGAGCGCGCCATCGCCGCCGTCGAGCGGCACGCCGGGGGCTGAACCGATGGCGAACGTTCTCTTCGTAACGATGGGCACGCTCGGGGACGTCCTGCCGCTGTTGGCGCCGGCGTCGGAGCTGCGGCGCCGCGGGCATGAGATCGTCGTCGCGGCACCGCGAGCCTTCAGAGACATCGTCGAGGCGGCTGGCTCGCGATGGGTGCCGTACGGGTCTACCGACCCGGAAGCCGCCCGAGCCAACGCTGCCCGGGACGACTTTTGGTGCCTGGAGACCATCGAAGCGCAACACGAGCCTTTCGAGCGCTTCTTGGACGGCTACGGCGTCCTCGTTGCGGCGGCGGCGGACGCCGATCTCATCGTCGACGCGCAGGGGGCCCTAATCCCCGCGCTCTGTGCCGCCAAGCTCGGAATCCGGCATCAAGAGCTGCACCTGAATGCGTTTCCGACCTGGTGCCCATCGCATCGCGATTGCATCATACTCATGCAGGCGGCGCTCGCACGCGAACCCTGGACGGGCGTGACGATTCCCGGCAGGATCGTCGCGCAACTCGGCGCCGGCGCGGTCGGTCACGATGCCGACGCGCTGTTGCGCTGTAGCGATCGCCTCCGACGAATCGGTTGGCGTCCCGCGA
Organism: Vulcanimicrobiota bacterium; assembly: GCA_030947665.1. GTDB lineage: Bacteria > Vulcanimicrobiota > Vulcanimicrobiia > Vulcanimicrobiales > Vulcanimicrobiaceae > Vulcanimicrobium. The sequence continues at coordinate 3,598 of JALZBE010000106.1, forward strand.
GCCTCACGCACGCCGCGGCGTGGGCGACGCGCGAAGGGGTGCGCGAGGCGGCCGTGCGCATCCTCAGCGAAGCACCCTCCGGGGACGTGCTCTACACCGTGCCGCCGGCCTTCATCGATCGCGCGGAACATGGCGCCGTCGATCCCGTACCGCTCGGGTTTTCCCTCACGGAAGCGGATGACGGACCGCTCGATCGCGAACTCGATGCCTTTCTCGAACGGCAGCCCGTCCTGTTCAGTCTGGGCAGCATGTCCGTTTCCGAGCCGGCCGCATTTCTGTCCCGCTATGTGGCCGCCGCGCGCCTCGTCGGGGTCCCTCTTCTGGTGCAGCGCGGGTGGGCCCAGTTCCGAGAGTCGATGCTCGATCGCGAGCTGCGCGACCCGGCATACGTTCGTTTCGTAGACTACGTTTCACACGACCAATTGCTCGCCCGGTGCCGCGCGATGATCAGCCACGGCGGGATCGGCGCGTTGGCGCGCGCGCTCCGCAACGGGGTCCCTTCGATGGTCGCCCCGCGAACGCACGACGCGTTTTATAACGCCCGGTTCGTCACCCGGCTCGAACTCGGTATCGCGATCCGGCCGTATGAAAGCGCCGCGGAGATCGCCGCTGCCTTGACGCAGCTCCTGAGCGCGACCCCGGTCATGACACAACTCGCTCGCTGGCGCGGCAGAATCGCGACCGACGAGGCTGCGTCCAGAATCGCCGATGCTGTCGAGCACGTCGCGCGCGGAGAACGCGCGGCGCCGATGATCGACGACGAGGTCGAACCCCGCTCTGTCGCGGCGCCGGCCCACCAACCGGCGCGCGCCATCCTCACCGAAGGAGAATCGACGCTGCTCGCCGTGGGGCGGTTGTACATGTGCAAGTCTCAGATCCCGCCCGCGATGCTGACCGAAGCGATGGACGCCGCCTCACGATGAAGAGACTGGTCGCGATCGCGTTTGAAATATCGTTCGGGCCGAAGCCCGGCACACGTCACACGTCGTCGGGATCGCCCTGCGGCCGCGTGTCCTGGAGACAACGCGACGGCCGCCGGGAACCTTCTCGGCGAAGTCACAGCCCCGGCGGGGACGTAGCTCAGCTGGTAGAGCGCCTGCTTTGCAAGCAGGATGTCAGGGGTTCGAGTCCCCTCGTCTCCAGATTCGCTTTCGCGCACGAACTCGGTGGGTCGATGCACGCTCACATTCGCTCGGCTGTCGCTCTCGCAAGCATGCTCCTGGCGTTGGTGGTACCGCCGCCGGCGCGGGCGGACGGCGACCGCGCGGCTGACACTGCGCCGCCCGCAGCGGCGAAATTCACCGTGCTGGTGCTCGGGCGCGTGAAGAAGCCCGGCAACGTCGTGCTCGACTCCGGTGCACGGTTGACGGATGCGCTCACCGCCGCGGGCGCGTACGCGATCGAGGCGCTCGTCGCGCGCCTCGGCGGAACTCCGATCGTGGATCCGGAGTGCACGCCGGGCGGGCCACAACTGCCGTACGCCTACCTCATGCGGACGAGCACGGCGGACTCGTCGAAGTCGATCGGCTACGCCATCGATCTCGCGCGCGTGCGCCAACACGATCTGCGCTACGACATGCTGCTCAAGCCGAACGACAAGATCTTCGTTCCGGAATGCCGATCGTTGATCAAGCCCAGGTTTCCGATCCCGCTCGACGATCCGGCACGCGCGTAGCGTTCGCGGGCCGCGAGGACACCGGCCCGGTCATCCGGAATGAACGTCGGTCGACCCGGGGGATTAGCTCAGTTGGTAGAGCACTTGCATGGCATGCAAGGGGTCAGGAGTTCGAGTCTCCTATCCTCCACCAGTTCCGGCGCGTGCGTCTTCGGCGTCGAGGATGTCCAGGATGGACGTGAGCTCCGGTCGCTCGTGCAGCACAGGGTGGCGCTCGACGAGCAGCGCACGATCGTCCGGGGTCATGCGCTCCGACGTGAAGGACTCGAGCTTTCGGTTCGTCTCGTCGACGCTTTTTACGTCGATACGATCCCGCAGCCACGCGACGATCTCTTCTTCCTCGCGCGCCTCGCCGACAATTCTGCGGAGCTCGTCCATATCGAGCCCGAGCCGGCGCACGACGTACGCGCTGAAGCCGCGGTCGTGATTTAGGTACGGCCCCATCGTTCCGCCGGGCAGTTCCGCGCGCAGCTTGTCGACGGTGCGCGGCAGAAACATCACGCCGAGGAGCTTCGCGCGAGCCGGGCGCGGCGGCGCTTTCGTCAAGTCGAGCGGTTCCATATGGCAACGTTCTGAACGACCGCCCCTCTTGCATGCGCGTTCGTCTTCCGGTACGGTACTCATCGCGGAGGGCGCCGGGTCGTCGCGGCGCGCAAGCGTCGAGGAACGTCCGGGCTCCATCGGGCAGGGTGCAGGATAACGTCCTGTCGGGGCAACTCGAAGGAAAGTGCCACAGAAACAAACCGCGGGTTCCGCGAGCGTAAGCGAGAGGAAGCCGTAAGGGTGAAATCGTGCGGTAAGAGCGCACGGCGCACCGCGGTGACGCGGGCGCGGGTAAACCCCACCTGGAGCAAGACCGCTCGATCGTGTTCACTTCGGTGAACACTCGCCGGCCCGGCGAAACGAGCAATGTCGCAACGAGGTATGCCGTGAGGCATGCCCCAGAGAGATGACGACCACGGCCTCTTCGGAGGCTTTGACAGAATCCGGCGTACAGGCGTCCTCCGCGCCTCACCGCGAACGTGAGCCTCGTGCGGTGGCAGACGTGGCGGATCGCAGCCGTTCTCTTGGCGCTGCTGAGCTTTGCGCTCTTCCTCGCAGGGGTGGTGTCGCCGACGGGCTCACCGGGATTCGACTTCCGCCGCGTCCCGGGGGCGACCGGATCGTACGTCGTCGCCGGGTTGCTGCCGCAGCGCGACATCCGCCCCGAGCTCCGCGCCGGCGACGTCGTGCATATCCAGGGCGATACGCTGATCGGGCGCCTGCGGCTGATCCGGAGCCAACCGGGCGACACGCTCGTCTTCGATCGCGTGCACGGCTCGCCCGTCACCATGCGATTCGTCACGAAGCCGACCGCGCCGATCGGCTGGATGTTCGCCGTCATCGATTTCGCGTTCATCGCGATGGGGGCGCTGCTCGCCCTGCGGCGGCCTCAGGTGGGCGAGGTGCGCGCGCTCGCGGCGGTCTTGCTCTTGTTCGGCTTGTTGTTCACGCTCTCGCCGCAACCGTGGATGCCGCTCTGGGCGGTGCTGCTCACGACGTTCGTGTTCTTTCCGGTGCAAATGGCGGGGCTCGGAAGCGCCGTCGAGCTCGCGACGACGTTCCCGGATCCGCAGGCTGCCGGAGCGCGTAGGGTCATCCGCTGGTCGAATTACGTCGTCTCGCCGCTGGTCGCCGCGTTGGGGATCTGGGCGGTCTACGCGGGGTACGTCACGGCGCGCTCGCTGCCGCCATGGGCGGTCGTGATCGGTTCGTATCCGTGGGTCTACTACGTCGTCGCGATCACCACCGCGTTCTGGATCGCCAACGTGCGCGCGCAAGGCACGGACCGCTCGCGCGTGCGCTGGGTATCGGTCGTGCTCGGCGTCGGTTTCTCCGGGATCGTCGCCGAACTCACGCTGCTCGTCATCGCGCACGTGCAAGCGGAGTGGATCGCCTTCCTCACGTTCACGATGGTCGCACTGCCGTTCGGGCTGGGGTACGCGATCGTGCGCCATCGCGTCGTCGACATCGGTTTCGTCATCAACCGCGCGCTCGTGTTCGGCGGCGTTTCGGGCGTGGTGATCGTCGCGTTCATCGTGCTGGAGTGGGCGCTCTCGAC
>JALZBE010000543.1 GCA_030947665.1 Vulcanimicrobiota bacterium
GCCCAGCGGTCCTGTTCGATCGCGGCGCGCGCCGCGCCGACCAGCCACGTCAGCGCGGCGACGTTGTGGTATGACAGCAAGCGCTGCGCGAGCGTCTCGCCGGCCCGGAACAGGTGCGCGACGTACGCTCGCGTGTACGTCGTGCAGACGCGGCATTCGCAGTCCGGGTCGAGCGGCGTGAAGTCGCGCACGTAGGCTGCGTTGCGCACGTGGTATTCGGCGCCGGCGCGCGTCAGCACGCGCCCGTGCCGCCCGCTGCGCGTGGGGTACACGCAGTCGAATAAGTCGATGCCGCGGTCGATTCCGGCGACGAGGTCGCGCACCGTGCCGACGCCCATCAAGTAGCGCGGCTTGTCGCGCGGCAGAAGCGCGGCGGTCGAGCGCGCGACGCGGTCCATCTCCTCGCGCGACTCGCCGACCGATAAGCCGCCGATCGCGTACCCGGGAAGATCCAACGCGACGAGCTCGGCGGCGCTGCGCGCGCGCAGCTCTTCGTCGAGCCCGCCCTGCACGATGCCGAACAGCAGCGTTCGATCGGCGTGCTGCCGCGCCGCGGCGCAGCGGGCGGCCCACGCGCTCGTCCGCGCGACGGCGCGCTCGAGTTCCTCGCGCGGCGACGGCAGCTTCACGCACTGGTCGAGCACCATCGCGATATCCACGCCGAGGTCTTCTTGAAACGACGTGACGTTCTCGGGCGTGAAGCGGTGCGTGCTGCCGTCCAGATGCGAGCGAAACGTCACGCCGTCATCGTCGAGCTCGCGCCGCGACTCCAGGCTGAACACTTGAAAACCGCCCGAGTCGGTGAGGACCGGTGCGTCCCATGCCATGAAGCGGTGGATCCCGCCGGCTGCGACGAGCGTGTCGCGCCCCGGCCGCAGCCAGAGATGATACGTGTTGGCGAGCACGATGCGCGCGCCGAGCTCGTGCAGGTCGCGCGGCTCGAGCAGCTTCACGTCGGCGAGCGTCCCGACAGGCATGAAGCACGGCGTCGCGACGTCGCCGTGCGCCGTGGTCAAGGTCGCGCTCCGTGCGCTTCCCGACATCCGGTGGAGCACGAAGTCGCCGATCACGACATCGCCCCGTGGTCAGTCATCCGGGGCTTGTCGAAGTGCGCAGCATCGCGAGCGTCGCCAGATATCCCGGCGGCGGCTCGCTCTCGAACGCCATCATCTGCTTCGTGCGCGGGTGTTTGAAACGCAGGCGCCACGCGTGCAGCGCCTGGCCGGGGAGCGGCAGCCGCGAGTCGCTGCGCCCGTAGATCGCGTCGTTGAGCACCGGATGGCCGAGCGCGGCCATGTGCACGCGAATTTGATGCGTTCGACCCGTCTCGAGCCGGAAGAGCAGCTCGCTCGTGCCCGACAACCGCTCGCGCACTTCGTAGTGCGTCACGGCGGGCTTGCCCTCCGAGCGAATGGCGTACTTCATGCGGTTGCGCGGATCGCGGCCGATCGCGCCGCGAATCGTGCCTTCCGGATCGTCCGGCACGCCGAGCACGATCCCGCGGTACTCGCGCTCGATGTAGCGCGCCTGCATCGCGCGCCCCAGCGTCCCCAGCGCGGCGTCCGTCTTCGCGACCAGCAGCAGCCCCGACGTGTCGCGGTCGAGCCGGTGAACGAGGCCCGCGCGCAGCCGTTCGCCGGGCAGCACCGCGACGTGCGCGAGTAGCGCATTGACGAGCGTGCCGTCGATCGCGCCGTGCGCGGGGTGCGTCACCATCCCGGCGGCTTTGTCCACGACGAGCAGGTCGTCGTCCTCGTACACGACGTCGATCGGGATCGCTTCGGGCTCGGCGCCGAGCGCGCGCGGCGCGTCGATCGCGAAGTCGACGCGGTCGCCGGGATCCAGCAGCGTGCTCGGTTTCCCGGCCGCGCCGTTGACCGTCGCCGCGCCGGCGCGCAGCGCCGTCGCGACGTGCGAGCGCGAATAGCCGGAGAGCCGCGCGACGAGGACGTCGAGGCGCGTGCCGCGCTCGTCGTCGCCGACGACGTGGGTCAGGCGCGCCTCTCGCCGCGCAGTTGCGCGATGACGAGCAGCGCCACGCCGACGGTGATGCACGCGTCGGCGACGTTGAACACGTTCGGCCAGATCGTCTTGAAGTCGATGAAGTCGATCACCGAGCGGTGCTGCAAGCGGTCGAGGATGTTGCCGGCGGCGCCGCCGACGATCATGCCGAACGCGACGCGCACGAGGCCCGAGTGCTTCACGGCGTCGCGGAATGCGTAGGCGAACACGCCGAGGACGATCAGCGCCAGCACGACGAGCAGCGCCGGCGAGTTGCCGAACATGCCGAACGCGCCGTGCGTGTTCTGCACGTACGTCAGCCACAGCAAGTGCGGGATCACGAGCCGGCTCTCGTACGGCATGAAGTGCGCGACGACCATCCCCTTGGCCCACCAGTCGAGCAGGAAGACGACGATCGCGACGAGCCACAGGAGGATCACGGCCTGCCCGGTTCGACGCGTTCCGCCGTCCTCCGGCATTGCGGCGTTCACAGGCTCGGAAGCGGAAAGTGCTGGTTCATGAAGGAGGCGACGCGGCCGAAGCTCCCCGTGATGAGGACGAGGCCGGTCGCCACCAAGAACGCGCCCGCGCCGATCTCTATGGCGCCGAGGTAGCGCTTCACGCGGCTGAGCGCACCGAGCGCCTGTGTGATCGCGGCGGCGGTGATCAGAAACGGGACGGCAAGGCCCATCGAGTAGACGAACAGCAGGAAGGTCGCCGGACCGTATTTCTGCTGCGAGGCGAGGTAGATGAT
>JALZBE010000107.1 GCA_030947665.1 Vulcanimicrobiota bacterium
CCGTCGGCGAGACCGCGATCCGCACGTTCGGCGAGGACGGCGAGCCGGTGGGCGTCGAGGTGCGGCTATTCATCGCCGCGTACGCGCCCAAGCCGGTGATGTACGTGTTCGGCGCGATCGACTTCTCGCGCGCGATGGCGCGCATCGGAAAATATCTCGGCTACATGGTGACGGTCGTCGACGCGCGCCCGATCTTCGCGACCAAGGCGCGCGTCCCCGACGCCGACGAGGTGGTCGTCGCGTGGCCGGACGAGTTCTTGGAAAAGGCGCCGGTCGACAAGCGCACCGCGCTCGTCATCCTGACGCACGACGTGAAGTTCGACATCCCGCTGCTGCGCGTTGCGCTGCGCACCGATGCCGGCTTCATCGGCGCGATGGGCAGCCGCCGCACGCACGCGAACCGCGTCGAAGAGCTGCGCCGCCTCGGTATCTCGGACGCCGACCTCGCGCGCATCAGCGCTCCTGTGGGTCTGGACATCGGTGCGCGCACGCCGGAAGAGACCGCGATCTCGATCGCTGCGGAGATCATCGCGATCCGTGAGAACCGCCGCGGCGCCCGCCTGAGCGAAGGAACGCTGCCCGTGCACAACGACCGCACGGCCGTGACGCCGTGATCATCGACGACGGCTTCGACATCGACGCACCGGCCGACCGGGTCTGGACGCTGCTCAAGGACATTCCGAAGGTCGCGACGTGCATCCCGCGCGCGGAGATCACGGAGGTCGTCGACGAGCGCACGTACCGCGCGAAGGTGTCGGTGAAAGTCGGCCCGGTGGAAGTGAGCTACCGCGCCGTAATCACCGTGGAATCGCTCGACGACGCGACACAAACGGCGAAATTCCACGTCAAGGGCGACGAAGCGCGCGGCCGGGGCGGCGTAACCGCAGACGTCGTCTCCACGGCAACCGAGGCAGACGGCAAGACCCACGTCGCCCTGCGCACCGACGCGCAGATCAGCGGCATCGTCGCGACGGTCGGCGGCCGGCTCATCGAAGCGGTCGCACAAAAAACCCTCGCAGCGTTCGCGAGCAATTTGGCAAAACTGGTGTAGCCCGCACCGCTCCGTGACCGGTGGCGGCCACATCGATGTGCTCGCTTGGTTTCAAAGCTTGCCGATCTCGGTACGGTGGCGTACGTATCGGCGGTCGCGACCTCCGCTGGATCAAGTTGCTTTGGTGTCGCGCCAGCAAAGGCACATTCGATTGTTTCGAGCCCAAGACGCCATCGGATGAACCATCTCGGGTTGGTGGCATGATCTCCGCGCACACGAGGCCGAACGCTTTAGCGCCGTTCGAGGCCGATGCGCTCGTGCGACGTCTCGCGAGCCGCGACATCGCGGCGTTCGAGGTTCTTTACGACGCCAACTATCGCATGGTGTTCGCAATCGGCGTTCGTCTCGTCGGCGACGTTGAATCGGCCGAGGACCTGACCCAGGTCGTCTTTCTCAAGATATGGGCGAACCCGGCGTCGTTCAAGGGCGGGTCGTTCGGCGCGTGGATCGCGCGCGTCGCGCGCAACGCGGGTCTCGACGTCCTTCGCCAGCGCGCCGCGCGCGGCGAGACCGAGATCCCGGCGGATGTGCCACTCGACGAAGCGCTTGAAGACACGGTTTTCGCGAATCTCGACGCGCAGCGCGTCCGCAGCGCGCTTCGTCGCCTGCCGGCCACCGAGCGAGTGCCGATCGAGATGGGCTTCTTCCGCGGCATGACCTACCGCAGCGTGGCGCTCGAAACCGGCATCCCGCTCGGAACGGTGAAAACGCGGATTCGCACCGGCCTGCACCGCCTGCGCGACGCGCTCGAGGTCCGCTCCGACCAGGCCTGCTGACGGATTGTAGGCATTTCGCGCACGATCTGAACTTTCGGTACGGAAACGTACAAAATTCTTCAAAACGTGCTATACTCTTAGACCCCGCATCGACGCTCCTCATTACGGCGTCCGGTGTTTTGAAGGAGACGCCATGAGGGCATCGCCCTCGCCCGTGGTCGCGCTCCACACCGACCTTAGCGTATCCTCGAGAAACGGCCATGCAGCCACGACGTTTTCGTCCGGAAACCGCGTGCTCGACGCCCTGCCGCCGCTTGATCTCGCGGGCATCGAAGACGACCTCGAGATCGTGACGCTTTCGGCGCACCAGTTCACGCACTCCGCCGGCGGAACGATGCACCATGTCGACTTTCCCATCGATGCGGTGTTATCGGTCGTCGCAACACTGGCGAACGGCGACAGCGTGGAAGTAGGAACCGTCGGCCGCGAGGGCTTCGTCGAAGCGGATGCCGCACTCGAATCGACCATCTCTTCGCGGACGTCGTTCTGCCAGGTCAAGGGGCGAGTCGGGCGGATGAGCGTGAAGCGGTTCGACGAGCGCATGACGGCGAGCGCTCCGTTTGCGCGCCTGATGCGCCACAACGTCCGGGCGACGCTCTTCAGCGCGCAGCAGTTCGTGGCGTGCAATGCCAAGCATTCAGTGCTCCAGCGCTGCGCACGCTGGCTGTGCATGACCGCCGACCGCGTCGGCAGCTCGCAGTTCACGCTGACGCACGACTTCTTGGCCATCATGCTCGGCGTTCGCCGCGCCGGCGTCTCCGAAGCGGCCGACGCGCTTTCGCGTATCGGTGCAATCGAGTACCGGCGTGGGCTGGTCACGGTACTCGACAAAAATCTCCTCGAAGGCGCCGCGTGCGAGTGCTACCAGGCCTGCCGGCGCGCGTTCATAACGGCGCTCCAGGACTGAACGCGGTGCTAACGCTGAACCACCGCGTGCGCGCCGGCGACAACCCGCTCCAGGCGGAGATCCGCCGCATCGTGGAGAGCATCTACGGGCCCGCGGTTCGGCGATTGCCGGGACTCGAGATCGGGCGAGCGTACTTGAACGCGACGAACGAGGAGTTCCGCTACGGCGGCGACCTCGTCGACGTGTTCCACTACGGTAGCGGTGTCACGTCGCTCGCGATGGTCGACATCACGGGACACGGCATCCACGCCGCAATGTATGCCGGGCTCGCGAAACATGCGTTGCGTGCGTATGCCTCGCGTGGGTTCGATGCACGGGACTCCGTTCGCGCGCTCAACCGGCTGTGCATCGAGAACAGCCTCTTCGAGGCGGACGACGAGTTCTTTGCAACCGTGTTCTTCGGGATCGTGGACGCCGAGCGCCGTACCATGCAGTACGTCTCGGCCGGACACGAAGCGGCGTACGTCGTGGCGTCGGATGGAGCCACGATGCTCGCGGCTACCGGTCCGATCATCGGACTCTTTGACGACGACAGCGCTTTCGATCACGGTATCGTGCGGTTGTCCGACGGCAGCATCCTCGCCGCGGTCACCGACGGATTTTCGGAAGCGCGCAATGCGAGGCTGGAGTTCCTCGGCGCCGACGCGCTGCTAGACGTCGTCGAGCGCAACCGCGCCTGCGAGGCCGAACAGCAAGCGGAAGCGCTAACGCGCTACGCGTACGAGTATGCGAACGAGCAGCTCCACGACGATGTGGCCGCGCTCGTGGTCAAAGTCCAAACCGGTCGAGCGGCCTGACCACCGAACGAGATTCACGTTGCAGGATAACAACAGTATCGCCACCGGAATCGAAACGCCGCCGGTCCGAGCAAGCGATGCTGGTAAACGGCTAGGTGATTCTTCGGTCCAAATCGGCACGAACGGCCCCCCGACGCGAGAGAACGCGGCGGAGATCCTCATCGAGCATCTCTTCGCCAACACCGACGCGCGGATCCCCGGTATCACGTACGCCGTCGCCTACCGCCTCGCCGAAGAGTTCATCGGCGGCGACATCGTCGACGTGTACCATTTCGACAACAATTCCGTCGCGTTCTCCATCGCCGATATCTCGGGCAAAGGCGCTCGCGCCGCCGTACACGCCGCGCTCATCAAATACGGCCTGCGCGCCTTCTCGAGTCACGGCTTGGCGCCCGAGCGCGCCTTGCGCTCGCTAGACAGGCTGTACCTCGAAAACAACAATTTCGAGCAGCACGAGTCGTTCGCGACCGTCTTCTTCGGTTTGGTCGACCCGAAACGTAAAGTCATGAGCTACGCTTCGGCGGGACACGAGCCCGTCATCGTCGTTCATTCCGACCGAACCGTCGAAGTGCTCGCGCCGACGGCCCCGCTGATCGGTGTTTTCGACGACCAGCACCATCTGTTCACGCAAGACGTCGTCACGATATCCGCCGGCACCCTCTTCGTGGCCACGACGGACGGCGTCACCGAGTCGCGCAATGCCGAAGGAGAGATGTTCGGGATGGAGCGGTTCATCGCGGCCGTCACGCGAAACGTCGATTGCGAATTGAAGCAGTTGATCGCGTCGGTCATCGACGAGGCGCAAGCCTTCAGCTCCGGCCGGCTCGTCGATGACATGGCGATCATAGCCGCTCGATTTCTCTGACGCCAGCCGCAGCGATGTGCTCCTACCGGCGTGCCTTCTCGATGGGCACCGTCCACCAGATGAACATGCGCCAGGCCGGGGTTCCGATGCGGTCCACGCCGTTGCCAGGGTTGGATCCCGAGATCCCCACTTCACTGTAGACCCGCAAGTACTTGGCGATTTGGACCGTTAAATCGATGTTGCCGTAGCGATTGACGGTGCCCATGCCGCGGCCCAATTCAAGTCAACGGAAAGACCTACAGCGGCACCATGCCGGCGTGGAAAGACCAGCTTTCCAACGACGATGTCGCCGCCGTGCTCACCTACGTCCGTTCGGCATGGACGAATAAAGCGGCCGTCGTCACGGCCGATCAGATCGCGCTCGCTCGCAACCCGACGGCGCTCAGCGGCGAGCAGATCTTCGCGGCGAAATGCGCGAGCTGTCATCAAGCTGGGGGTCAGGGAACGACGGCATATCCGCCGCTCAACGGGAACCCACACGTCGTCGCGACCGACCCGAAAGACATGATCGCGACGATCGTGAACGGGCGGTCCGGACCGCTCGCGGTCAACGGCACGACGTACAACGGCAAGATGCCGACATGGAAGGGCGCCAGATTTCGAACGCCGACATCGCGGCGGTCGCGACGTACGTTCGGTCCGCGTGGGGAAACAAAGCCGCCGGCGTGACCGAACAGGACGTCACCGCAGTTAAGTAGCGCTCCGGGCGTTTCAGAGCAGCGAGATCGTGCCGTCTTCGCGCCAGCCGGCCGGCGCGTCGGACGGGACGCCCGGCAAGCGGACCGTAAATCGCGCGCCGCGGTCGGCGACGTTTTCGACCTCGACGGTTCCGCCCTGTTCTTCCACGAACCGCTTCACCAGCGCAAGACCTTCGCCGCTTCCCGTGGTGCCGGCGGACGCCGCGCCGCGAAATCCCGCTTCGAAAATCTTGCCGAGCTCGTCGCTTCGTACGCCGGGTCCACCGTCGGTGACCATAAGCGTGAGGATCCCGCCGGAGGGCCGGCAGTCCACGTCGATCCGGCCGCCGCGCGGCGTGTAGCGTATCGCGTTGGACACGACGTTGTTGACGATCTCACCGACGCGCACGGGATCGCCGGTGAAGTTTTCGCACGCAGGATCGTGCACCGCGCATTGCTGGACGTGAAACGCGATCTCGTTTTCCGCGGCCGCGGCCTCGAACGCCAACACCTCGTTGGTGATGACATCGCAGACGTTGATGCGCCGGTTGTTCGTCGCCAGCGCCGGCGAAGGCGCCAGCTGCCGCGGAGTCAATTCGCCCAACAGGTTCTCCACCTCGCCCAGCGCCTGCAGCACCGAGGACAGGCGTTTGGGTGACGGTTCGAGCACGCCGTCGCGGAACGCCTCGACGTTCGCGATCGCGACCGCGAGATGGTTGCGGATCTCGTGGATGAGGCGCCTCATGCGGGATCGACCATTTTGTAGCCGACGCCGAACACCGTCACGATGTAACGCGGATTCGTCGGATCCGGCTCGACCCGTGCCCGGAGGTTGGCGATGTGGCGGTCCAGGGTGCGATCGAATACGTCGCCGTCGGCGTTCACCCGCTGGAGCAGCTGGTCTCGCGTCAGAGTCTGCCCGACGTGCGACGCAAGGATGTCGAGGATCTTGAATTGCGTGGGCGTCAGCGTCGCCGGTTTGCCGTCGACGTGCACCTCGTGCGCCACCGTGTCGATCATGATGGCGCCGATGCGCTTCTCGTGCGAGGACGCGTTGGGTTCGCTGCGGTCGCTCCGGCGCAAAACGCTCTTGACCCGGGCCACGACCTCGCGCGGGCTGAACGGCTTGCCGACGTAGTCGTCGGCGCCGAGCTCGAGCCCGACGACGCGGTCGACTTCGTGGACGCGCGCCGTGAGCATGATCACCGGTACGTCGCGGACCGCGCGGATCTGGCGCAGCACCTCCGTCCCCGGAAATCCGGGGAGGTTGAGGTCGAGGAGCACGAGATCCGGGCCGTGCTTCTTGAACAACTCGACCGCGGTCGGGCCGTCGCCGGCGCGTAAAACCGCAAATCCGTCGTCGCGCAGATATTGCTCGAGGACGTCGATCAGGGCCGGCTCATCGTCGACCAGCAGCACCGTCCGAGTCGGGGTCGTAGTCACTGCGTCGTCGACTTCGGGCGTGAATGCCGCCGATCCCGGTTCGGCGCCGGCCGTCACCTGCGGACCGTGCCGTTCATCGATCGGGCGGAGGCGGCGGCCACGTCCAATCCTTGATCTCGGGCGGATCGTCACCGTGCAGTTCGATGTAGCGCACGTGCTCTGCGAGAAGATCGCGGATCAGCTGCTTGACGTGGCCGCCGCGATCGCGTAGGCTCGGCACGCGGTCGATGACGTCGCCCGCGAGATGGTAGCGGTCGAGCTCGTTCAGCATCGTCATGTGGAAGGGCGTCGTCGTCGTGCCTTCTTCTTTGTAGCCGCGCACGTGAAAGTTGGCGTGGTTGGTGCGCCGGTACGTCAGGCGGTGGACCAGCGCCGGATAGCCGTGGAACGCGAAGACCACCGGCTTGTCCGACGTGAAGATCGAGTCGAACTCGCGGTCCGGCAGCCCGTGCGGATGCTCCGTCGACGGTTGCAGCGTCATGAGGTCGACCACGTTCACGACGCGGATGCGCACCTCGGGAAAATGTTCGCGCAGGAACGCGACTGCGGCGAGCGTCTCGAGCGTAGGGACGTCGCCGGCGCACGCCATCACGACGTCGGGCTCTTCGTTCGCGTCGTTGCTCGCCCACGACCAGATCCCCAGGCCTTGCGTGCAGTGGCGCACCGCCGCGTCCATGTCGAGCCATTGCAGTTCCGGCTGTTTGCCGGCGACGATGACGTTGACGTAGTCGCGGCTGCGCAGACAGTGGTCGGCGACCGAAAGCAGCGTGTTCGCATCGGGCGGCATGTACACGCGCACGACGTCGGCTTTCTTGTTCACGACGTGGTCGATGAAGCCCGGGTC
>JALZBE010000108.1 GCA_030947665.1 Vulcanimicrobiota bacterium
ATGCTGGCCCGGATGCAGGGCGGGACCGATGCACGGCCGCTCCTCGTAGCGGCCGTCGCCGCGCCCAAGCACGTCTCGTTCGTCGGCCGCATGTCGTCGATTCGGAGCGGCCAGACGCGTTCGTTCGCCGTCGTCTCGCAAATCGAGCACCGCGCGCCCGAGCAGACGCGCCGCACCTATCTGACGCCGCACATTCTCTACGGACAGTTCGTCATCAGCCGCGGCGCGATGTCGTGGGACGTCGATCCGCAGCGCAAGCGCGTCGTCGTCAGCGAGAACAAGGCCGCCGTCGACCCGGTCGCCGTCGTCGACGACATCGCGCTCGTCGACGGGAATTACCGCGCGGTGCGCACGGCGTCAGGCAACATCGCCAACCGCAAAGTCGACGTCGTCGACCTCGTCAGCCGCTTCACGGGCGAGCGCGCGATGCGGCTGTGGATCGACACGCAGACACACGTCGTCCTCGGGAAGGAGGCGTACCACAGCGACGGTTCGCTGGCGTGGAGCACGCGCTACGACGACATCCGCTATACCGACGACATCCCGGCGTCGATCTTCAGTTCCACGGTCCCGGCCGGTTTCGTCACGGTGCACGGGCGGTCGTACCAGGAACCGCGCACGCTGCCCAACGCGATCCCTGACGCCGGCTTCAAGCCGATCACGCCGAAGTATCTTCCCGAAGGCTTCGTGCTCTCCGGCGCCGATGTCTCGAACATCAAAGGCGTGCGCAACCTGCACCTCATCTACTCGGACGGGATCCGCACGCTGTCGCTGTTCGAGAACGCGACGGATCGTGCGATCGACTTCACCGGGATGGCCGCGCGGGCGATCTCGTTCGACAAGCACGACGGCCAGTACGTCCGCGACGGCCCGACGACGCTGCTCGCCTGGCGCGAAGAGGGCCTCGCGTTTGCGCTCGTCGGCGACCTCGATCTCAAAGAGCTCCTCCAGATCGCGACGTCGGTCGTTCCGTAGCCCACTAGCGGGCTGATGCGTGCGCGTGATAAACGTGCGTGACACTTTCGCTTTCGTCTGTCCCCGATGTCCTTGCGCGCATCAGTTCCGCGCGCGACGTCGCCTTCGGCTCGTACTTTCTGCCGCACGGCGCGATGCGCGATGCGCTCGCCGGAGCTGCGCAACGAGGCGCGCACGTGGCGGTGACGCTGCAAGCCGATCCGTATCGCAACCCGTTCGGCGGCCGGTGCAACGCCGAGGCGGCACGCATCTTGCGCGCCGCCGGGGCCGACGTCTCGCTGCTGCCGAGCGACCGCGCACCGTTCCACCTCAAAGCCGCCGTGTGCGACGGCGTCGCCTACCTCGACGACCGCAACTGGACCAAGCGCGGTCCGGAGATCGTCGTCGCGGACGACGATGAGAAAGACGTCGCGCTGGTGCGCGACGCGCTCGCTGGGCGCGGCGGCGCCGATCGTGCGCTCGCGACGCGCAAAGACGTTGCGCTCGCCCGCGAGGTCGCGGTCGTCGAAGGCGCGCGCGACGCGCCGGTCATCGTCGAGACCGAACGCGTGGCAACGTCGCCGCTGACGCGGGCGCTTCAGCAGCACGCGCGCGCGGGCGCCAAGACAACGCTTATCGTGGGACACTCGAGCCGGCCCAACCCGCAGGAAAGAAGCGCAATCGCGCGCCTCGTCGCCGACGGTGTCGTGGTGCGAACGGGCGGATCGAATCAAAAGCTCGCACTCGCCGGCGACACCGCCTGGATCGGCTCCGGAAACGCGACCGGCGCGGCGGGTCGAAACGCGGGTCAGATCGAGTGGGGATTGCGCACGCGCAACCGCGCGCTCGTAAGCGCCGTCGCGGCCGAACTGGCGCGCGACGTTCGCTGAACGCGGCTGCTACAGCGCGCTGTTGATGGCTTTCACGAGATCGGCCTCGGGGATCTCACCCTCTTGCTCGAAGCGGATGCGCTTGCTCTTGTCGATCACGTACACGGACGGAAAGCCTTTGCGGAGGTAGAGTGCCGCGACCTTGAGCTCGCGGTCGAACGCGATCGGATACCGCGTTTGGTACTGGTCGGCGAACACGTGCACGTTCGATTCAGACTCCGCCGTGTTATGGTCGTAATCGACCGCGTCGCCGCTGACGGCGACGATCGCGAGCTTCCCGGCGTATTTCGTCGCCAGGTCGTTGAGGATCGGCGCTTCTTTCTGGCAGTGCGGGCACCACGGCGCGAATACTTCCAGCAGCACCGGCGTCGACACGCCGGCGAGGTCGAAGTTTCCGGCGTTCGTCGCGATCGCGAACGCGGGCGCGGTGTCGCCGACTTTGAGCTTCGACTGCCCCACCGCTTTGGTCGCGTTCTCGGGGACGACCGACGTGCGCGACGCGAAGCCGACGGCCACGACGATGCCGATGATGACGACGGCGATCGTGGCATAGAGGATCGTCTTGCGCGACTTCGCCGATGCGGCGGACGGGTTCGTGCGGCTCATGGTTCGATCCCGATTCTCCGGTCGAGCGCCAGCATCCCCGGGGGGCGCAGCGCCACGAACAGGGCGAGCAGAACGAAGACCGCGTCGCGCGCGACCTCCGCCCACGTGGTGACGGTGGTGTCGTGCGTTCCGAAGCAGCCGCAGTTCAAGGTCATGCCGCGTACCACGGCCGACGCGATGGCCGCGTCGAACACGAGCAGCAGCAGCGCCGCGATCCAGCCGGCGACGCGGGTGAAGAGCCCGATGACGAGATAACCGCCGAGCAGGATCTCCAAGAACGGCAGCAGCAGCGCCATCGGCGCGATCACCGGCTGCGGCAGCAGCCGGAATGCCGCGATCTGCTGCGCGAACTCGGCCGCATGCCCCACTTTCGACGCGCCGGCGACCAGGAAGATCGCACCCAGCACGACGCGCACGACGAGCACGGCGGCGGGGACGATCTTCGGGTTCACCGCGATGCGCCGCAGAGCGCGGCTTCCTCGACTTCGCGGACGATCGCGCGCTGGGCGGGCGGGATCGCGTGTACGTCGGTCTTGTCGGCCTCGACGCGCTCTTCGAACCCGAGAATCGTCTCGGCGACGCACGTCGCCACCATCGCGGGATCGTAGCCGCCTTCGAGGACGAATAGCGCGCGGCCGTCGCAGTACTCGTCGGCGATCTCGCGCACGAGCCGTCCCATCTGGCGCGCGAACGCCGGATCGACGCCCAGGTCGCCGACCGGGTCGCCGGCGACCACGTCGTAACCGGCGCTGACGACGATCAAGCGCGGGCGGATGCGCTCGGCGAGCGCGCGCAGCGTGCGCGCGTGGATGCCGATGAATCCTTCGGTGGATATCCCGCGCGCGTCGATGGGGACGTTGACGAGCGCGGCGCCCGACACGACGCGGTTGTCGCGCGGGTCGCCGGTGCCCGGATACGCGGGGTCGGCGTGCGACCCGAGATACGAGACGCCGCCACCGATCGCGGACTGCGTGCCGTTGCCGTGGTGATAGTCGAAGTCGAGCACGAGGACGCGCTTGCCCTCACCGTGCGCGTACGTGCGCGCGGCGATCGCCGCGTTGTTGAATACGCAAAAGCCCATCCCGCGCGCCGGTTCGGCGTGATGACCGGGCGGTCGGACGAGCGCGAACGTACCCCGGCGTCCGTCGACGGCAGCCTCGAGCGCGACGAGCGTCGCACCGGCGGCGCGCGCCGCGCCTTCGTACGAACCAGCGTCGACGAGCGTGTCGCCGGTGATCAGCTGCGCGACGCCGTCCGGTTCGAGCGCCGCGCACGTGCGGCGCACCAGCTCGATGTACGCGGCCGGATGGACGCGCGCGATCTCGTCGGGGCGCGCGACGCGCGCGTCGACGCGCTCACCGAACATCCCGCGGCGGTGGAGCTCCTCCGCCACGACGCGCACCCGGTCGGGTTGTTCGGGATGCGGAACGCCGCTCAGGTGCGCGGTGAGGCCGTCGTCATACGCGACGAGCACGATCTTAGGTCTTCGACGTGGTCGTCGGCTTCTTTGCCGGCGCGGGCTTCTTCTGCTGGCGGTCGATCGCGGCGATAAGCGCCTTGATCTCGTTGGCCGCTTGGGAGCCCGGCTTCACCATCGCCAGCACGCGCTGATACGTGGCCTTCGCCTTGTCGGGCTGCTTCGAGCCCTGATAGCACTGGCCCAAACCGAAGAGAACCTGCGGGTTCTGGCGCGAGATGTCTGGTGCGCCCTTGTCGAGCGCGTCGTACACTTGCGCACACTCGGTGTAGTTGTGCACCTGCAGATCGGCCTGACCGAGGCCGAGCAGCGCGTCGGGCGTGTGCTGCAGCGAATACGACTGCTTGAACGCGGTCACGGCGTTGGCAAACTGCTTGTTCGCCGCGTACGTCGCGCCGAGCAGCAGGAAGGAACGCGGATCCTGCGGCGCGAGTTCGGAGACGCGCTTGAACTGATCGACGGCTTTCTGGTACTGGCTCTGGCCCGCGTAGAGCTGGCCGAGGCGCGCGAGCGCGTCGACCTGATCGCGGTTAGGGCCGGCGCCCGCGACGAACTCGCGCTCGGCGCCCGCGTTGTCCTTGAGGTTAAGCAGGTACTCACCGTACGCCGTGTGCGCGCTGAGCACATTGGGATATTCCGCGATCGCGCGCTTGAACGCCGCGTCCGCGTCGCCGGCCATTTTTTCGTTCGCGTAGACGATCGCTTCCTGATCGATCACGGCGGCTTTGTCGTTGGGATCGACTTGGAGCTTGTAGATGGTCTCGTACGTCGCGATCGCGTCTTTGACGTTGTGCTGGTTCGCGGCGAGGCGCGCTTTGCCGACGAGCGCCTCGACGCTGGTCGGGTCGATCGCGATCGCACGGTCGTAGAGGCCGGCCGCGAGCGCGATCGCGTTTTGGCTCATGTACGTCTGCGCCTCGAGCAGGATCGGCCGCACGTCCTTGGGATCGAGCTTGGCGCCGAGCTCGAGCTGCTGGCGCGCTTCGTCGAATTTGCCTTCGCCGGCGAGGACGGTGCCGTACGCGATGTATGCGTTCTTGTCGTCCTTGTTGAACGTCACGGCGCGCTTCGCGACGCGCTCGGCGTCTTGCGGGCGGTTCGCCTGCATGTACGTCTGGGTCAGCGTTCCGAGCACGCCCGGGTTGGTCGGCTCGAGGTTCGCCGCTTGCTCCAGATCGGCGAGCGCTTCTTTTTGGTGCCCGAGTTGCCCCTGGGCCAGGCCGTCGAAGTAGTAGATCTGCGCCGTCTTCGTACCGCTCTGCAAGAGCTTCTGCGTGAGCTTGATCGCGAGGTCCGGCCGCGAGATCTGGAGGTAGTCGGCGGACAGCTCCGTGAGCGACGCCTTGTCGTTCGGATCGGTCTTCAGCTTGGCTTCAAGGCGCGGGATCGCTTTGTCGAGCGCCTCCGGGGTCGCGGTGGGCGACGGTGCGGGCGCCGGCGTTGCGGTCGCGGCGGCTTTAGGCGCAGCGACGCCCGGATGCACGCCGACCGCCGCAACGCATGCGGCGGCCGCGAGACCGAGGACGACGGGGAAAAGACGGCGGTTCATGCTAGGCGTGTGCAGCTTTCGCGTCGCGGACGAGCTTCGCCAATTCCGGAACGATGGCGAAGGCGTCTCCCGCGACGAGGAGATCGGCGAACTCGGCGATCGGTGCGTTGCCGTCCTTGTTGATCGCAATGATCGTCTCGGACGTTCGCATCCCGACCTTGTGTTGGATCGCGCCGGAGATGCCGACGGCGATGTAGAGCTGCGGGCTGATGGTCTTTCCGGTCTGCCCGACTTGATGTCCGTGAGAGACCCAGCCGGCGTCGACCGCCGCGCGCGAGGCTCCCACCGCACCGCCGAACGCTTCGGCGAGGTCCTTGAGGATCGTGGTGAACGGTTCCGGACCGCCCATGCCGCGACCACCGCTGACGACGACCGACGCCTCTTCGACGCCGAGCTCGGCAGCAGCTTCATCGACCTCGTCCTCCACGGTAACCGTGGAGGCCTTGCCGCTCGACGCAATCTGAACGATCTCGCCCGCCCCGGAAGTTTCCTTGGCGGCGAAAACATTCGGCCGAATTGCTGCCACGCCGTAGTCCGAACCGGTCAGCTTGCAGGTCGTGATGACCAAGCCGCCCAGCTTCGGCATGACGCACGAGACTTCGCCGCCGTCGGTCTTGAACTCGACGACGTCGGCGTTCACGCCGCAATCGACCCGCGCGGCAAAGCGCGACCCGACATCACGTCCGATCATCGTGTTTCCGACGAGGACGAGCGACGGCCCGACGGCCTTCGCGACCGCCTCGACCGCATCGACGGCGCCGTCGATGAAGCGGTCTTCGTCCGCGACGTGGATGTGGTCGAGCGGGTACTTCTTGAGCGTCTCGGCCGCTTGCTGCGCGCCGTCCCCGGCGACGACCGCGTGCGCCTTGCCGCCGAGCTGGTCCGCGAGCGCGCGCGCCTGCGTGGCGGCTTCGAGCGAAGAGCGCCGGATGGTGCCGTGCTTGTGCTCGATGAACGCGATGACGTTTTTCATCAGAGGAACTTCCGGTCTTTGAGGAACTGCACGATCGCCTTCGCACCTTCGGCGGGATCGGGCGCCTGGAGAACTTGGCCCTTCGCGCGCGCCGGGGGCGTGGCGAGATCCGTGAGCTGCGCCTTCGAGCCGGCGGTGCCGACGGCGACCGTCAAGCCGAGATCGGCGACGGCGAGCTGCTTGATCTCCTTTTTCTTGGCGCCCATGATGCCTTTGAGCGACGGATAGCGCGGCTCGTTGGCCGACTTCGTGACGCTCACGACCGCCGGCAGCGCGGCGGAGAGCGTCATGTAGCCCGTCTCGGTCTCGCGCTGCACGCGCACGCGGCCGTCGGCGACTTCGAGCTTGCGCGCGTACGTCAACCCGGGAAACCCGAGCTTCTCGGCGAGCATGCCCGGCAGATCGCCGCTGATCGCGTCGGTCGACTGCGTCCCGGTGATCACGAGATCGGGGCTCTGCGCCTTGATCGTCGCGGCGAGCGCGACGGCGGTGCCCCAGAGATCGCTGCCGGCGACGGCGTCGTCCGACAGCATGACCGCGTCGTCGGCGCCCATCGCGAGCGCCTTGCGAACGATCTCCTTGCCGGACACGGGGGTCATCGAGACGATGGTCACCGTGGAACCATCGTTGAGCTTTTCTTTGAGCTGCAGCGCTGCTTCGATCGCGTACTCGTCGAACGGGTTGAGGACCGTTTCGACGCCGGTACGGACGAGGCGCTTGGTCGCCGGATCGATGCGCTTGTCGGCATTCGTATCCGGGACGAGCTTGACGGTGACGAGGATCTTCAGCGGCGGGACCTCCGGACACACGAAACCCGGCAGCTCGCCGGGTGTCGTCGGGAACCTCCGAGGCTTCTCGGTGAGGCTTACGAGCCCTCCCACCTATTCAAAATAATAGGTGCAGAAA
>JALZBE010000544.1 GCA_030947665.1 Vulcanimicrobiota bacterium
GCGCTCGCGTGTGAGCCCGCGGAACAGCGCGCTCGTGCGGATCTCCGCGCCTTCGCCGCGCGCGAGTTCACCGATCGTGCCGTCGAGCTCCTCGCGCGTCGTCGTGTGCGCCGGCCCGACTTCGAACGCGTACGTCTTCTTCGCGGTCGACAGCGTGATGATCGTGGGGTCGAGGTGCACGATCGAGCGCGGCACACCGAACTCCTCGCAGAAGCCGGGCCGCAGCCCGGCGGCGCACACGCGCTTGGCGCCGACCACCGGATCGCGCTCGAGCACGACCGTCGCGACGCCCCGGCGGGCCGCTTCGCGAGCGGCCGTTCCGCCCGCCGGTCCGCAGCCCACGACGAGGAACTCGGTCGACTCCATGCCGGGCGCCACCTTCGCGACCGGTCCGGCAAGGCCCGTTCGCGGCGAAGGACACCAACCTTGGCTTGCTAAACGCTGGACGGTTCGAAGCGCCCGGATGCGGGCACTTTTCTTTGTGTTTTCGTATAAAGGACCAACGTGACCATCGGTTTGACGCAAAATCTCGGGATCGAGCTCGGCCTCGTCGCCGGCCTCATCGCGATTCTGTACGGCGCCTACTTAGCTAACTGGGTCGTCAAGCAGCCGGCCGGTAATGCGGCGATGCAGGCGATCGCAGCGGCCATCCAAGAAGGCGCGATGGCGTTCTTGCGCCGTCAATACCGGACCGTCGCCGTCGTCGCCCTCATCCTGTTCGTAGTCATCTTCGTCTTGCCGGCGCCGCTGGGCTGGGAAGCCGCGGTCGGATTCCTGATCGGCGCCGTGCTGTCGGGCGCCGCCGGGTTCATCGGCATGATCGTCTCGGTGCGGGCGAACGTCCGCACCGCCGAAGCCGCGCGCGGCGGCGTCGCGCCCGCGCTCGACCTCGCGTTCAAGGGCGGTTCGGTGACGGGCTTGCTCGTCGTCGGCCTCGGCTTGTTCGCGGTCAGCGGTTACTACTGGATTGTCAGCGCGATCAACGCCGGACATGCCTCGCCTGAATCCGACAGCCTCGCCGCGCTCATCGGGCTCGCGTTCGGCTGCTCGCTGATCTCGGTGTTCGCACGCCTCGGCGGCGGCATCTTCACCAAAGCGGCCGACGTCGGCGCCGACCTCGTCGGCAAGGTCGAAGCCGGCATCCCCGAAGACGACCCGCGCAATCCCGCGGTCATCGCGGACAACGTCGGCGACAACGTCGGCGACTGCGCCGGCATGGCGGCCGACCTCTTCGAGACGTACGCGGTGACGACGATCGCGGCGATGCTGCTGGGACATCTGCTGTTCGGAACGCGGCTCGCCGGCGCCGTGACGTTCCCGCTGGTCCTGGGCGCGGTGTCCATCATCGCGACCATCATCGGCACGCTGTTCGTGCGCATGTCGGCCAACGACGTGCCGTCGCCGGGTAAAATCATGGGCGCGATGTACAAGGGTCTCCTCATCGCCAGCCTCCTGTCCGCGATCGCGTTCTACATCGTGGCGCAGGCGCAGTTCGGTCATGGCGGCGTAGCGCTGCCGAACGGACAGATCGTCGGGACGAATCAGATCTTCATCTGCGCGCTCGTCGGCTTGATCGTCACCGGGCTCATCACGTTCATCACCGAGTTCTACACGGGCACGCAGTACGGTCCCGTCAAGCGCATCGCGAAGGCATCGCTCACCGGACACGCGACGAACATGATCGCCGGTCTCGCCGTCTCGATGCAGTCGACGGCGCTGCCCGCGCTCGTCATCGTCGTCGGCATCCTCGTGTCGTTTGCGTTCGGCGGACTGTACGGCGTCGGCATCGCGGTCATGGCGATGCTCTCGATGGCCGGGATCATCGTCGCTATCGACTCGTTCGGGCCGATCACCGACAACGCCGGCGGCATCGCGGAGATGTCCGACATGCCGGAAAGCGTTCGCGGCGTGACCGATCCGCTCGATGCGGTCGGCAACACCACGAAGGCCGTCACGAAGGGCTATGCGATCGGCTCCGCCGGGCTCGCGGCCGTCGTGCTGTTCGCTTCGTTCCTGCAAGAGCTCAGCAACAAATGTCACGAGACGGCCGGCGCGGTCTGCAACGTGGCGGACGTCAAGCTGTTCAATTCGCTCTTCAGCATCGGCGATCCGTACGTGCTGACCGGGCTGCTCGTCGGCGGCCTGCTGCCGTTTCTGTTCGCGTCGCTTGCAATGGAATCGGTTGGGCGCGCGGGTGGTGCCGTCGTCGAGGAAGTGCGGCGCCAGTTCCGCGAGCGGCCCGGCATCATGGACTATACGCAGAAGCCGGACTACGGAACCACCGTCGACATCGTTACGAAGGCCGCACTGCGCGAGATGATCGTCCCTGCGATGATCCCGATCGGCGTGCCCATCCTCATCGTCATCTTATCGGCGACCGGGATTCTCCCCGGGACCGCAGGCGCGCAGATGATGGGCGGCGTGCTCGTCGGCGCGATCGTCACCGGGATCTTCGTGGCTATCTCCATGACGTCGGGTGGTGGGGCTTGGGACAATGCCAAGAAGTACATCGAGGACGGGAACTACGGTGGCAAGGGTTCACTCGCGCATCAGGCGGCCGTTACCGGGGACACGGTCGGGGATCCTTATAAAGATACCGCTGGGCCGGCTATCAATCCCATGATCAAGGTGCTCAATATTGTGGCGCTTTTGCTCGTGGGTTTCTTGGTTCACTGAGGCTGGGTGGTAGTCGCGGGAGCGGCTACACTACCGTGACGGGGACGCGGCCCTCGCACTTCGTGTGCGAGGGC
>JALZBE010000545.1 GCA_030947665.1 Vulcanimicrobiota bacterium
GGCTGTCGCTGCGCGACAGCTGGCGCGCCGCGTGCTCGCCGGCGGCGTACCCGTCGCAACGGCTGACGTGGCTCGCGCTGGGACCGGGCTTCTTCGTGCGAACGCTGGCGACGCGCGAAGAGCGTCTCCGGCGCGCCGACCCGCAGCGCGTGCTGCTGCCGCCGCACGGCGGCGTGCTCCACTACGAGAACATCTTCGGCGTACGGGGTGAGGACGTGCTGCGCGACTCGGCCGCGCTGCGCGCGGAGATCGGCCGCCCGCCGAACGAACCGTCACATTAGGGTGCGTGTTCGGGCTTCGCCCGAGCTCCTAACGAACGGTGATCGGGACGGTGCGCGAGGTCTCGACGCCGTCGACGCTGCGCGCGACGATCTGCAGCGCATAGCCGTGGCGCAGCCACGGCGGCAGCCACCACGGGACGGTGTACGACAGCGAGAACTTGCCCGGCGCGTCCTCGTGCATTGGGACCTCGCGGTAATCGACGCGCGCCTCGACGTAGTGCACGTTCTCCGAGGTCACCACGTCGCCGCGCACCGCGCGCCCGGGACGGATCTGCGTCGTCGAGAGCGTGAACGACTTGATCTCCGGGTAGCCGTGCGGGGGCGGCGTGGGGCCGACGTGCGCGTACGCGGCGCCCGGTCCGGGTGCTTGACCGAGGACGAGGACCATAGCGAGGATCGGCACGAGCATGAGCACGGATTGTACCCCGAACACCGAGAACACCCCGCTCGTGCCCTCTCTTCCTCAGGAGATCGTCGTCCGGCGCGGTGCGGACGCGACGCTCAGCGTCGTCGTTCCCCTCTTCAACGAGGGCGACAACGTCGACGAACTGCTCCGCCGCATTCGCCAGGTGCTCGCCGGGCTCTCGGCCGCGCCGGCCGGCTACGAGATCATCCTTGTGGACGACGGCAGCCGCGATGCTACGCTCGAGAAGCTGCTGACGGCGGCAAGCGCCGATCCGCACCTGCGGGTGATCTCGCTCTCGCGCAACTTCGGGCACCAGATCGCCGCCACCGCCGGGCTCGACGCGGCGAGCGGCGACGCCGTGGTGCTGATGGACGGCGACCTGCAAGACCCGCCCGAGCTCATCGAAGAGTTCCTGGCGAAGTTCCGCGCGGGCTACGACGTCGTGTTCGCGACGCGCCGCCGCCGCGCCGGCGAGAGCCGCTTCAAGCTGTTCACCGCGGCGCTGTTCTACCGCATCATCCGCCGCTTGACGAACGTGTCGATCCCGGTCGACACCGGCGACTTCCGCCTGATGAGCCGGCGCGTCGTCACGGCGCTGCGCGGGTCGCGCGAACGCCACCGCTTCATCCGCGGGCTGGTGTCATGGGTCGGCTACAAGCAGACCGGCATCGCATACGACCGCGCCGAGCGCTTCTCGGGCGAATCGAAGTACCCCGTGTCGAAGATGCTCAAGTTCGCGATCGACGGGATCACCGCGTTCAGCGAGATCCCGCTGCGCCTCGCGACGTGGTTCGGGTTCGTCGTCAGCGCGGTCGGCTTTCTCGTCGCGCTCTACGAAGTGGGCCTGCATCTCTTCACGGGCTACAACTTGCCGGGCTACACGTCGACGATCTTCGCGATCCTGTTCCTGGGCGGCGTGCAGCTGATCACAATCGGAATCCTCGGCGAGTACGTCGGGCGCATCTACGACGAGATCAAAGGGCGGCCGCTCTACCTCGTCGCCGAGAGCGTCGGCAGCGGGCTCGGCGCGGCGTCCGACTCGCTGCCCAGCACGGTGCCCGTCCCCAGGTAGTTGCGCACGTAATCGCTTACGGCGTCTTCGAGCCGCGCGATCGGCTGCGCATAGCCGGCGGTGCGTAAACGGTCGATCGTCGCGACGGTGCGGTACTGGTATTTTCCGCGCAGCACCTCGGGCATCTCGACGTACTCGATGCGCGGCGGCGATTCCAGCGCGGCGAACACGGCGCGCGCGAGGTCGTTCCACGTTCGTTCCAGGCCGGCCCCGACGTTGTAGAGGCCGCCGGCCTGGCGCGTGCGCGCGAGGAACGCGGTGATCGCGGCCGCGTCCTTGACGTAGAGGAAGTCGCGCGTCTGCTCGCCGTCGGCGATCCCGGGCCGGTAGCTCTTGAACAGCTCGATCGCGCCGCGGTCGCGAATCTGCTCGTACGCCTTGGCGACGACACTGCGCATCTCGCCCTTGTGGTCCTCATTTGGACCGTAGACGTTGAAGTACTTCAGGCCGACCGCGCGTTCGAGCAAACCTTCGCGTCGCAGCCACTGGTCGAACAGGTGCTTGGAATACCCGTACATGTTGAGCGGCCGCAGCGAATTCGGATCGAGGTCTTCGCGCATGTCGTGCTCGCGTGCGCCGTACGTCGCCGCGGAGGACGCGTACACGAAACGCGCGCCGCGCGCGAACGCCCAGCGCGCGATCTCCTGCGAGCGCCGCACGTTGTTGGCGATGAGATACGACGCGTCGCGCTCGGTGGTCGACGAGCACGCGCCGAGATGGAACACCGTCGCGACCTCGCCGAACGCGCCCGGCTGCGCGGCGATGCGCGCGAAGAACTCCTCGGCATCCAGGTAGTCCGCGAAGCGCAGCGGCACCAAATGCCGCCACTTCTCGCTCGTCCCGAGCCGGTCGACGACGATGAGATCGTCGCAGTCTTCGAGGTTCAAATGCCGGACCAGCGCGCTCCCGATCAACCCGGCAGCCCCCGTGACGATGGTTCTCACGGCGCTCCGCCCAAGGCTGCGCGCCCCCCACGCGTTGCGTGGGGC
>JALZBE010000546.1 GCA_030947665.1 Vulcanimicrobiota bacterium
ATCGTGTCGAGACCGAGCTCGTCGCAGCGGGCGATCGCGTCGAGCACCGCGTCGAGGTCGTCGACGCCGCAGTTCGGGCCGAACGCCCACACCGACTCGTACTCGCTCGCCGCGGCGCTGCGCCGGTCGCGGTCCTTGCGCACGTACAGGTGCTCGCACTGCACCGGGCAACCCGCGCAGCCGGCGCGCAGTTCGAGATACGTACCGGCCGATTCTCGCGCGCGCTCCGGCGTGACGTTCTCGGCACCCTCGAACATCGCGGCGGTGAAGTTGCGCGTCGGGAGCTGGCCCATGCGCTGCAGGACGCGCAGGTTCGCGCTCGTGCCGAGTATTCGGTACTTCGCCGTCTTCGGCCCGAGCGCGCGCTCGCGCAGCAGCGCCGAGAGCCGAGCGGTCTCGGCGCGGTCCGCGATTCCGACCTCGCCGCGCCCGCGCAGCGCGATCGCTTTGAGCCGCTTCGCGCCGAACACCGCGCCTGTGCCGCCGCGTCCCGCTTGACGGCCGTCGTTCTCGACCGCCGCGTAGCGCACGCCGCGCTCGCCCGCGACGCCGATCGCGCAGACGCGCAGCGAACGATCGCCGTACGCGTCGCGCAACGCTTTGGTCGTCTCGCGCGCGGAGAGCCCTTCGAGCGCGGAGGCGTCCTCGAAGCGCACCGCGTCGCCGTCGATCGCGAGCGTCGTCCACGCGTTCGCGGTGCCCGTGATGACGATCGCCGCGAGCCCGCAGCGCCGCAGCACCGCGGAGAAATGGCTCGAGGACAAGCCTTCGTTGAGCAATCCGGTCAGCGGCGAGATCGTCGCGAGCGCGTGCTTGTTCGCGGCGGGGACCGGCGTCGAGGCGAACGGTCCGGCGGCGAACACGAGCGGATTGTCCGCACCGAGCGGGTCGAGCGGGCCGCGCACGCGCTCCTCGATCAGCCGCACGGCGAGCGCGACGCCACCGAGCGCGTCGGCGAAGACATCGTCACCGAGCGCGGTGCGCCGCGACGTTCGCGTCGTGAGGTCGATCTCGAGCAAATCACGCGGACCCGCGTACGTCATCCGCCGCTCGCCAGGAAAAGAATGCACGGGCGGTCCGCGGCGCCGAACGTTTCGCCGTCGCGCAACGCGCGCCGGCCGTCGAGCAGCAGCAGGTTCGGCTCGACGAGCGCATCGGCGGCGGGCGTGATGACGTCGGGGATCAGCGCAGGCACTGCGTCGCCGAGCGCACGCAGAAATTCGCGGAACTCCACCGCCCCGTCGAGCGCGAGCTCGACGTGCGAGACGCCGGCGAGCGCACGTGCCATCCCGAACAATTCGACCTTCACGACGCGTGCACCGGCTGAGGCTCGACGGTGCGAACGTCACCGGCGGGCGTGCAGTCGTAGCCGCCCAGCGCCTCCATCTCCGCCCGAAACGCCGGCTCGCGCAGGACCGCGATCAGCTGCGCGACGCGCGGCTCGCCGAGCGAACGCACCGGAAGCGCGAGATCGTACGGCTCCCACGCGACGGAGATGAAATCGAGGCCGAACGCGCGCGCCGCGGCGCGAATCGCCAATCCTGCGTCGGCGTTGCCGTTTGCGACGAGCTGCGCGACGGCGAGGTGCGAGAACTCGAGCCGCTCGTATCCGGCGATGGCCTGCGGTTCGATTCGCGCTTCGGCAAGGAGCGCATCGAGCAGGATGCGCGTGCCCGCGTCGGGTTGCCGGTTCACGTAGCGCGCGTGCATCCGCGCGACGTCGGCGAGCGACGCGATGCCAAGGGCGTTGCCGCGCGCGACGATCAGCCCTTGCTCGCGCTCGGCGAGCCGGATCAAAGCGACCGGCTCGCGCGGACCGTAGCGGCGCACCGCGACGTCGTTGTACGTCGACGTGCCGGGATCGAGGACGTGCGTGCCGGCAAGGTGGGCGGAGCGCTCGCGCAGCGCGACGAGCCCCGCGATGCTGCCGACGTGCGCGGACACCAGCTCGACGCCGTGCGCGGCGAGGCGCCCGGCGAGCAGGTCGAGCGCGACGTCGTGGCTGCCGACGGCGAGCAGGGTGCGCTCGATGTGCGCGAGCGGGCGCAGCGCGCGCGCGGTGACCCGCGTGCCGGCCCGCGCGCCTTCGCTGAAGCGCGGGATCGTGATGAGCACGTTCGCGCGCGACAGCGACGTGATGACGCCGGCACCGCGGCGCAGCGGCGTGGCGACGAGCCGGCCGTCGACGCGCGCGGCCACCGCGCGCACGTACTCGTCCTCACCCAGCGGCGAGTAGAGCTTGCGCGTGAGCTCGAGGTCGATCTCGCGCCGTTCGGGCGCATCGCGGCGGCCGAGCCGTTCGAGCAGTGGCCGCAGGAACAGATCCGCGCAAATCGCGGCGCTTACCGGATATCCTGGGATGCCGAGCAGCGGAACACGCGCGTCGCGCGCGACGGCGAGCACGAGCGGATGCCCGGGCCGGATCGCGACGCCGTGCACGACGACGTCACCGAATTTCGCGAAGGTGCGTGCGGTGTAGTCGTCGCGCCCGGCCGACGAGCCGGCGTTGACGACGACGACGTCGGCCACGGCGACCGCGTCGCGCACGGCGTTCGCCAGCGCCGCTTCATCATCGGGCACGCGCAGGGCGAGCGCCACATCGCCACCATACTCGCGCACGCACGCGCGCAGCAGCACGCCGTTCGAGTCGAGGATCGCGCCGGCCGCCGGCGCGGCGGTCGTCACGTCCACCAGCTCGTCGCCGGTCGTGATCACCGCGACGTGCGGCCGCCGCACCACTTCGAC
>JALZBE010000547.1 GCA_030947665.1 Vulcanimicrobiota bacterium
CCTCGCCTGCGCGAGCGTCGGGTAGCGCATTGAGCTCGGCGATATCCGCGCCCGCCGCGAACGCCTTCGCGCCCGCGCCCGTGAGGATCACCGTGCGCAGCGCGTCGTCTGCTCCGAGCTGCGCGAACGCCGCGCTCAGCTCGTCGAGCATCGTCAAGTTAAGAGCATTTAAGACAGCGGGCCGGTTCAGCGTGACGGTCGCGACGGCGCCCGACTGCTCGACGAGGATGGTTTGCATGGCGGGCCGCGCTACGGCGGGCTTTGAGCTTCGCCCTCCCTCTGCTATGGTGAGGTTGCCATGCGAACCGCCTACCACCAGGCGCTGGAGAACACGCGCCTCGACGTCGTCCGGTTGGGCGCGCTCGTTTCCGATGCCATCCGCTCCGCGATGCAAGCGCTCGAGCGGCGCGACGTCATTCTTGCCGGTCACGTCGTCGCCGGTGACGACGAGATTGACGACACGCGCCGCCGCGTCGAGACCGCCTGCATCGAGCTGATCTGGAAGCAGCAGCCCGTCGCAGGCGAGCTGCGGCACATCGCGGGCATGCTCCAAATCGTCACCGACCTCGAGCGGATCGGCGACTACGCGGTCGACATTGCGAAGAACGCGATCAAGCTGTCCGACGTGGCGGTCCGCCCGGCGAGCGTCGAGGTGGGCCGTATCGCCAACCTGGCCTACGAGATGCTGCAGGACGTGATGCGCGCCTACCGCGAGGGAGACGCCGCGCTCGCGGATGACGTTATCGAGCGGGACGACGAGGTCGACACCCTCTACCGCAACGGCATCGAAGCCCTCCAGGCTGAGATGCAGCGCGATCCGGGTACGGTACCGGCAGGCACCCTCTTGCTCTTCGTGGTCTCGATCGTCGAGCGCGTGGGTGACCGGGCCCAGAACATCGCGTGGCATACCAAGGACGTGTACTCGTGAAAAGATTGCTGACCGCCCTGGCCCTCGGACTCGCGCTGCTCGCGCCGAACACATCCGCGCTTGCCGCGGACCGCGAAGTCAAGCTGACGCTCGACGGCCGCCCGGTCGATCGCGCCGGCGGGATCGCGGTCGTGCGCAACGGCATCGTCTACGCCGATGTCGTGCCGCTGGTGAAGTCGTTCGACGGATTGCTGACGTTCCAGGGCAACGCGGTCGTCGTGACGATCCACGGCATCACGGGGCGCTTCACCGACGGCAGCCGCACCGCGCTGATCAACGCCGGCGCGGTCACGATGCGCGGTCAGACGTTCAAGCGCAACGGCGACTGGTACGTGCCGCTCGAAACGTTCATCACAAATGTCGCGAAGGCGAAAGTGCGTGTGAACGCCGCGCAGACGCAAGCGGACATCTCCGTCAACGCAAACCCGAGTTGATCGCAAGCCTCACGGCGCCGCTGCCGCGCGAGGCGTTCGCGCTCGCGCCCGGGCTCGTCTACGTCAACCATGCCGCGGTCGGCGTGTTGCCGCTTGCGACGCGCGACGTGCTGCACGCGATGATCGACGATCACGCCGCGCGCGGCGTGCTGGGCACAGCACCGGTCGAGATGTCGATGCCCGACTATCGCCGCCGCATCGCCGCGCTCGTCGGCGGCCGCCGCGAGGAGGTCGCGGTGCTGCGCAACACCGGCGACGGCGCGACCGTCATCGCGCAGGGCCTCGACCTCGGTGCAGGCGACGAGGTGATCACCGGCGCCAACGAGTTCGGCGCGAACGCGTATCCGTGGCTCGCGCTGCGCGAGCGCGGCGTGACGGTGACGCTGATCGGCGCGCCGCGCGAGCGCATGACGCCCGACGTGCTGCGCCGCACGATCACGCCGCGCACTCGCGTGGTCGCGGTGTCGTGGGTGACGTTCGACGACGGCTACCGCCACGATCTCGCCGCGCTCGCCGAGGTCGCGCACGCGCACGGCGCGCTGTTCGTCGTCGACGCGATCCAGGGGCTCGGCGCGTTTCCGCTCGACGTGAACGCTACGAACGTCGACGCCGTCTACGCGGGCGGGGCGAAATGGCTGATGGCGCTGCAAGGCGTGAGCTTTTTGTGGCTGCGCGCCAACTTGCTCGACCGCGTGGCGCTGCGCATGCCCGGCTGGCGATCCGTCGCGGACATGTGGGACTTCCTCGACTACGCGCAAGGCCCGGCGCCCGACGCGTCGCGCTACGAAGGCGGCACGCCCAATTTCCTGGGCGCGCTGTCGCTCGCGACGTCGATCGACGTCCTCACGAACGCCGGTATCGAGCGGATCGCCGCGCACGTCCTCGCGCTGACCGACCGGCTCGCCGACGGCGTGCGGTCGCGCGGCTACCTCGTCGTCGGCGACCGCTCGCGCGACGAGGTGAAATCCGGCATCGTGCAGTTCCGGCGGGACGGCGTCGATTCGATCGCACTGGGCCGGCGCTTGCAAAAAGACCACGGCATCGTTGCGACCTATCGTGCGAGCGGCGTGCGCATCGCGCCGCACGGCCACAACACGACCGACGACATCGACGCGATCCTCGCCGCGCTACCAGCCTGACGCTGCGTCAGCTTTTCATTTTTGCGAGTTGGACCGTGCACAGAGCGCGTTTCTCGGTCTCGGCCGGATCGAGCAGCGCGCAGCCGCGTTCGTAGTCGTGCTTGCCGGTCGCGCGCGACCCGGCGAGATACTCGTCGACGCCCAGCATCATCAACAGGTTCGCTTCCGGGCCGCCCAGCTCGAGCGCCGCGCGTGCGTCCTCGATCGCGGCGGGACGGTTGCCGAGCGCGCGGTGCGCGTC
>JALZBE010000548.1 GCA_030947665.1 Vulcanimicrobiota bacterium
CGATAACTAAGTAGCCGCGTTCTTGCAATTCCTTGGCGAGTTGGCCGGCTGCTTGTTTGGTCATGTTCGCCCGTGCAGCGAGTCCGCTTAACGAGTTGCCGTCCAGATCCAAGTTTGCCAGAAGCGCGGCGTGTGTCAAACGCACATCCTGGCTTTGATCGCCGCCCACACGCCTGGACCGAACGATAGACCGCGCATCGGCGCAATCGTGAAATACTGGAAGACGATGCCTAGGATATATGCGAGGGCGTAATCGCCGATGAACTCCGCGCTCAAGACCGACCCCGCGACGGCGATTCCAGCGATAAAGATGGTGGATTCGGCGATGATGTCTCCGAGCGTACAGCCCGCGCCGCAGTGGGTAGCGCCTATCGCGACCGTGGCCCAAAACGGACGCTGTCGGGGTGCGGGACGTACGGCCGTATCGACGATATAGCCACAGGGCCAACGGACCGGCGTACAATGCCGTGATAGGCCAAACCCAATTCATGATCGGCATCTTTTGCGGATTGCGGACCAAATCGACGCCAATAGCTAGCCCAGATAACAGCGCGACCATGAGGGCTAACCAGGCGATGATGACTATGGCATCGCCCCTTGTTGTTGGAGGACTTTGAAGCGCACCGCCTTTAAGTCGAACATCTCCGGTTCCAATTCACTTAACCGGTTATTCCTCATATGGCGACACCATTCGGTGCCAGATTCCACCTTCCGGCCCTGCTGAAAAAGCCGTTTGGAATCAACGACTTACGATATCGCGTCAACTCACGAAGTTCGCGAATCTCTTTTGGTGGAACAAGCGTGCGGCGCTCGTAAAGTCGTGCAAGAGCCGCGCCCCTGAGCTGATTGCGCCCTCGTGCTTTCACGGGACTTTTTCCTTCGTTGAAACGTCGGCCGGCGATACCGCAACCCGCAACGGCGGCATGCCGACGATATCGTATGTTGCCGACGCGATACCGATGCCGGCTTCATCGAAGGCGCCAAGGATGTCGCGGCTCATCGCGTCCTTGAGCTCACGCGCCCCGTGAGCCGGAGCGACGAAACGCAGTCCGAGTTCAAGCCAATTGTCGGTGATCCGATAGAACACGCGAGGTGTGAGTTCGGCCGGCGGCATCGCGTAGCTCCGCATCATTGACTGTATTGCGGCCTGACCACGGGTGCGCAGCTCCTTCGTATGGGATTCGGCAACGTCGAGAAGGATGTGTTCCGCCCTAGTGCGATCGTCGCCGTAGGCGATCGGAAGTGTCATCTCTTCCCAAATCAGCGGGAAGTCGCGGCTATAGTTATAGACGGGTTCTGTGAAGATCACGCTATTGCTGACGCTGACGATGCGCCCGGTAAACTGCCGCCCCGTGACCCACATGGCGGGCGGCGCGCTCTGCACCGGTGGCGGCTGCCCCATCTCCATGATGGTGGTTTGAATGAAGCCGAGCGCAATCACGTCGCCGCGTACACCGCCCATGACGATGCGGTCGCCAACGTTGAAGGTTTTGCCGCGCAGGATGACGAGATAGCCGGCGACTGCAGTCACGACGTTTTGCAGGGCGAAGGCCAGGCCCGCCGTGACGAGACCGATCGCCGTTGCGAGGTTTCGCGGGTTGTCGAACCAGACCGAGAGGAAAGCGATCGCGAAAAGGACGGTCGTCGTTATATTGATCGTTTGTCGCGTCCAGAAGCGGAACCGGTGTAACCGATTGCCCGCAAAGAGCAGGTCGGTCGCGGCGCGCAAGACCAACCGCACGACGAGGAATCCCGCGAAGAGTACGACGGAGAATATTAGCTTCTCACCCGTGTGCGCGTTGACCCCGATTAACTTGACGCCGTATACGTCCATCTATCTCTCTTCTTCATGATGAATATAGAATGACTTCTCATGCACGGCCCTGTTATGCCACTAATAAATGTAGAGATTGGCAGGCGGCCATTAACGCACCGCCCGGTCTTCGTTGGCTACCACGAGGGTCGAACGGCAGCAGCGATGCATCGCACGATCCCGGCGGCCATGCTCTACTTGTAGAGGCCTTCGACTGCGTCGACTGCATTTCCGACGGCGGTCGCGCCGGTCTGGGTTTCCTTCGCATTCCGATCGTGAGTGCCGTCGCGCGCTTGGCGAACGGCCAGATTGAACATGAGCACCACCTTGCCACTGTTCGCCTTTGCTGCGATGATCGGTTTGAGGTGAAGCCACGCACGGTCTAACGCATACGCGTCCCGACTGGCGCGACTCCATTGCTCCATGCTTGCATCGAGTCCGATCGAGCGTCCGAGATAGTCAAGGCTGTGCACGTCCGCCGGAATCTTCTCGCCGACGATCCTGAACAGCGGTGCGAGCGCGCCCGTCACATCGTTTGCCGCGCGTTTGAGACCACGCGAATCGTGCAACCTACGGGCAAGCTCGTTCATGCGCATGTTCATCTGAGTGAGTTCTTGTGCGGACGCACCCTTCTGCGCGAGAGTCGCCCGCAGGGAAGGCCACTTGGCAATCGATTCACGACCGGCGACGATCGCGACATCGCCGACCTTCTCACCCTCAGCAATCGCTTCGGCGCGATCTTCGATCGAGTAGATCGCGCGCATATCGGCAGGACGATCGTTGGTCTCCGTATCCTTGTCAGCCGACATCGACACGGCCGAGGCGGGCGCTATAAGCGCGAGCATCGATCCCGCCGCGATGGTGAGCCTCGCTGCCAGAAGCATTCGCGAGAGCGTGATAATCTGTTTCATCGGTGCGGTTCTCC
>JALZBE010000549.1 GCA_030947665.1 Vulcanimicrobiota bacterium
CATTGCTGCGCACGATCGGCATCCCGCTCGCGATCGTCGGCGCCGTGTCGCAGTTCGCCGAGCTCGGCGCGCGCTGGTGGATGACGGGCGTGTGGCCGCTGACGAATCTCTACGGCTCGCTGTCGCTGTTCAGCGCATGTGCGGTCACGATCTTCCTCGTCTTCGCGTTCAAGTACGACTTGGCGTTCATCGGCGGACCGGTGCTCGCCCTGGCGGCGATCGCGCTGGGCTACGCGACCACCTGGAACGAAGGTTACATGCCGGCGGTGCCGGCGCTGCAGTCCTATTGGATCAAGATCCACGTCCCGATCGTGATCGCGGCATACGCGTCGTTCATGGTCGCGTTCTGCGTCTCGCTGATCTACTTGGTGAAGGCCGCGGCCGAGAACCGCTATGCGCGCCGCGGCACGTCGCTGCGCGGCGCCGCGGCCGGTGCGGGCGGCGCGAACGTCGACGTCTCGCTCAGCACGTACGCCGTGAACCCCGGCGCCGCGGTCGTGCGCAACGACACGCCGGCGCTCGCGAGCGCCGCGGCGGCGGGCGACACGACGGCGCAGTGGCTGGCGGGGCTACCGTCGCTCGCGCGGCTCGACGTGATGCAGTACCGCGTCATCGCCGTCGGCTTACCGCTGCTGTCGCTCGGCATCATCACCGGCGCGATGTGGGCGAAAGAAGCGTGGGGCGCATACTGGCAGTGGGATCCGAAAGAGACGGCCGCGCTCGTCTCGTGGATCGTCTACGCGGGCTTCATGCACTTGCACACGCGCCCCAGCCTGCGCGGCACGTTCACCGCGTGCATCAGCGTGTTCGGGTTCGTAACGATCATCTTCTGCTATCTCGGCGTCAACATCTGGATCAGCGGCCTACATTCATACAAAATGTAGACGTTATCCACCCCCGGGCCGTGGCGGTAGCGCCGGCATCGCCGTCGGTGCCGGGACGGTTTCCGGGTGTTCCCAGACGTTCTTCGCGGCCGCCGGCAGATGATCGGGGGTGCGCTTCATGAAGTACGCGATCTGCCAAATCGACTTCTCGTCGAGCGCGGGGCTGTACGCCGGCATGCCGGTGAAGCGGATGCCGTGCTCGATCCTCCAGTAGGTCGCGCCTTCGGGATCGTCCATCACGTCGTTCTTGTTGAACTGCGGCGGATGCACGCCCATGCCGCGCGCGATCGCGTTGGGCGTCGAGCTCGCGGTGCCGTGGCAGACGGCGCAGTTCTGCACGTAGAGCTTCGCGCCGGTCTCGATGTCGGCGTCGGTCTGCGTGTAGGGATAGGGCGGTTGCGGCGCTTCGCGCGCGATCGTCGCATTGAGCGCGGTGCGTGCCGCCCACCGTTCGCCCATCAGCAGCGGTCCGTCCGCGCGGGCGGGGACGTTGCCGGTTTTTACGGCGCCGAAAACGACGAGGGCGACCACGACGAGCGCCGCGATGAAACCGGTCAGAAATCCACGCATGGGGGCATTCTTCTCCGTTTCGCTGAGAAACGAACACGCAGGCCGGCGCAACGACTCGTGGTGCCATGAGGGTTGCATGAGGACGATGGCCATCGCACCGCCGCGCGGCAAGTCGCTCGAGGAGCTCCGCTTCGACAACTCGTTCGCCGCGCTCGGCGACGCGTTCTCCGAACGGCGCACGCCCGCCGGGATCCCCGGCGCGCGCCTCGTCGCGTTCAGCCCCGAGGCGGGCGCATTGATTGGTCTGCGTCCCGGCGAGGAACGGCGCGCCGAGTTCACCGAGCTCGTGAGCGGCAACGCGCTGCTGCCGGGGATGGAGCCCGTCGCGGGCATGTACGGCGGCCACCAGTTCGGCGTGTGGGCGGGGCAGCTCGGCGACGGCCGCGCGATCTTGCTCGGCGAGGTGCGCACCGACGGGGACCAGCCCTGGGAGCTGCAGATCAAGGGCGGTGGGATCACCGCCTTCTCGCGCTTCGCCGACGGCCGGGCGGTCGTCCGCTCCACGATCCGCGAGTTTCTCGCCAGCGAGGCGCTGCACGCGCTCGGCGTCCCGACGACGCGCGCGCTCGCGATGGCGGCCGGTGACGAGCCGGTGCTGCGCGAGCGCGTCGAGCGCGCTGCGACGGTGATCCGCATGGCGCCGACCTTCGTGCGCTTCGGGTCGTTCGAGATCTTCCACTACCGCAAGCAGCATGCGGAGGTGAAAACGCTCGCGGACTACGTGATCGACCGCTTCTACCCGGAGTGCGGCGACGGCGGCGACCGCTACGCGCGTTTCTTCGCGGCCGTCGTCGAGCGCACGGCGGCGCTCATGGCGCACTGGCAAGCCGTGGGCTTCGCGCACGGCGTGATGAACACCGACAACTTCTCGATCCTCGGGCTGACGCTCGACTACGGCCCGTACGGATTCGTCGAAACCTACGAGCCCGGCTTCATCTGCAACCATAGCGACGAAGGCGGCCGCTACGCGTTCGACCGCCAGCCCACGATCGGTTTGTGGAACTGTCACGCGCTCGCGGAGGCGCTCTCGTCGCTGATCGAGCGCGACGCGCTCGACGACGCGCTCGCCCGGTACGAGCACGCGTACCGCACGACGCTGTTACACCTGCTGCGCGCGAAGCTCGGCGTGCTCGGCGCGCACGACGACGACGCGGAGATGGTGGTCGAGCTGTTCCGGCTGCTCGAAGCGCGGCGCGTCGACTGGACGAACTTCTGGCGGGCGCTCTCGCACGCCGACGCGAACGCGCTCGCGCTCCTCGGTGACGACGAGTCGTCGCGCGGGT
>JALZBE010000109.1 GCA_030947665.1 Vulcanimicrobiota bacterium
ACCTCATTCCGCGCATGCTCGTGCGCCACACATCCGACCGGTACAGGGGCCAAGTGTTCGTGCCGGCGGTAAATTGGGCGCTCGCGATCGGCTGCGCGGTTCTCGTCATCGGGTTTCGCTCGAGCGACCGGCTCGCCTCGGCGTACGGGCTCGCGGTCGCGTTCACGATGCTGTGCACGTCGCTGGCGTATTTCGTGGTGATCACGAAGGTCTTGAACTGGAATCGCGTCGCGGCTACCGCGCTCGTTCTCACCTTCGTGCTCGTCGACGGCAGCTTCATCGTCGCGTCGCTGCCCAAGTTTTTGGACGGCGGCTACATCCCGCTCGGGATCAGCGCCGTGCTGGTGTTCCTGAGCCTTACGTGGCTCGAGGGCCGGCGTTGTTTGGCGAAAGCGCTCGCCGATCAGCAGACCCCGATCGAGGCAGTCCTCGAGAAGCTGCCCGCCGGCGTCGGCCAGCACGGCACGATGGTTTTTCTGACGCCCGACCCGCGCGGCGTGCCGTTCCTTGCCCGGCATCGCTGGATTCGTGACCGCGCGAACGACGAGCGCATCGTGGTGCTCAACGTCGCGCGCGCCGGAACACCATATCTCACGCACGAGCAGCGCGTCACCGTGGAGCGCTTCTCGCTGCGGCTGATTCGCGTCGTCGCTCGTTTCGGCTACATGGAAGCGCCGCGCCTCGAACCGATCCTGCGATCGTGCAAAGCATTCGGCCTGGACCTGGACCGGGACGACACGTCGTTCTTCTATGCAAACGCGAAGATCGAGGCGCTGGACCCGCGCGGCATGCCGGCCTGGCGGCGCGAGCTCTTCGAGGCGCTGCTCCGCAACGCGCGGCCGCTCCCCGACGATCTGCGCATCGTCGCGGAACGGCGCGTCGAGCTCGGCGTGACCGTCGCGATCTAATAACCCAGCCGCGCCGGGGTCGTGCGCTGCACCCGCACGCCGCAGCACTCGATCAGCCACTCCAGCCCGCGCCAGAACCGTATCGCGTCGAGCACCGGGTTCAAGAAGTTCGTGGTCGTGCAATAGCGGTTCGCATACGGACGCTTGTGGTGCTCGGCATGGTGCGCCGGCGATTGCAGGATGCCGAACCGTTGCAGCAAAGCGATCGCGCGCGGCGGGTTCGCGCAGTGCGCCCACTTGTGGATCTGGTTCGACTGCGAAGCGAGCGCGACGATCAGGTACGCCTGCCAGGCGTGAACCCCGAAGAGCACCAGCCCGCACGCGGTCGCGAACGCGAGCGCGATGCACACGCGATTGCTCTCCCAGTACGTTCCGTTGCGGATCGCGCCGGGTTTGCGATGGTGCTCGATGTTGTCGCGCACGACGTACGTGTCGAGCAGCTTCGATCTCCCGAGCGCGGTCCACGTATCTTCCGCCCAGTGGAACACGCCCGTGATGAAATCCACGGCGAACAGGCACGAGACACCGGAAACCATACCGGTGGCGAGCGAAGCGGGGGACACCTGGAACATCGTCGGCCTCACAGCGAGAAGTTGCTCTCACTGTAGGTCGCGGCGGCGGCGCGAGCGTCCGTAGAACTACTGACCCCGCGCTCACAGGAGGCCCCGGGCACGGCCGCGAGATACTTCCTTCGACCGGAGGAGGGCGGATGAGCAGCGTACGAGTTTTGGTGGGCACGCGGAAGGGTGCGTTCGTTTTGACCGCGGACGGCAAGCGCGACAAGTGGGACGTGAGCGGGCCGCATTTCGCGGGCTGGGAGATGTACCACCTCAAGGGCTCGCCGGCCGCCCCGAACCGGTTGTACGCGTCGCAGAGCAGCGGATGGTTCGGGCAGCAGATCCAGCGCTCGGACGACGGCGGCAAGACCTGGGAGCCGGTGGGCAACAAGTTCGTGTACGACGGCGTGCCCGGCACGCACCAGTGGTACGACGGCACGCCGCACCCGTGGGAATTCGCGCGCGTGTGGCATCTCGAACCGTCGCTGACCGATCCGGACACCGTGTATGCGGGCGTTGAAGACGCCGCGCTGTTCAAATCCACCGACGGCGGCCAGAACTGGCACGAGCTCGCGGGTTTGCGCGGCCACGGTTCGGGCTCGCAGTGGCAGCCCGGCGCGGGCGGGATGTGCCTGCACACGATCCTGCTCGATCCGGTCAACCCGAATCGCATCTTCACCGCGATCTCCGCGGCGGGCGCGTTCCGCAGCGACGACGCCGGCGTAACGTGGCAGCCGATCAACAAAGGCTTGCGCTCCGAACAGCTCCCCGACCGGGATGCAGAGGTCGGCCACTGCGTGCACCGCATCGCACAGCACCCGTCGCGCCCGAACACGCTGTTCATGCAGAAGCACTGGGACGTGCTGCGCACCGACGACGCGGGCGAGTCGTGGCGCGAGGTCAGCGGAAACCTGCCGAGCGACTTCGGTTTTCCGATCGACGTGCACGCGCACGAGCCGGAGACGGTCTATGTCGTGCCGATCAAGAGCGACTCCGAGCACTTCGTGCCCGACGCGAAGCTGCGCGTGTACCGGAGCCGCACGGGCGGCAACGAGTGGGAAGCGCTCAGCAAGGGTCTGCCGCAGAACGACTGCTACGTCAACGTGCTGCGCGACGCGATGGCCGTCGACTCGCTGGACTCGTGCGGCATCTACTTCGGCACGACCGGCGGCCAAGTGTACGCGTCGTCCGACGCCGGCGACAACTGGGCACCGATCGTGCGCGATCTGCCGGCCGTGCTGTCGGTCGAAGTCCAGACGCTGCCGTGACGGAGTCGGCGTCCTGCTGATCCGCGTCGTGCTCCCCGCGCACCTGCGCACGCTGTCGCGCGCGTCCGGCGAAGTGCAGCTCGACGTCGACGGCCACGCGTCGGTGGGCTCGGTGCTCGACGCGCTCGAAGCGCGCTATCCCGTGCTGCGCGGTGCGATCCGCGACCACGTCACGCACAAACGCCGGCCGTTCGTGCGCTTCTTCGCGTGCGAGCAAGATCTGTCGCACGAACCGCCCGATGCGCCGCTTCCGGACGCGGTCGTCTCGGGCGCGGAGCCGCTGCTCGTCGTCGGCGCGATGGCCGGCGGTTAGCGCTCTACGGGCTCGCGGCCGGGGCCGGGGCGGCCGGGATCTGCACGCGGAAGGCGCCGAACGGGTTCGGTGTTCCGCACGTCGCGCACTGGATCAGCAGCTTCACCGGCACGAAGTTCTTGTCGGCGAGGAACAGCGCGCGGATGTGCGCGGCGGAGCCCTGCGCAACGACGAGCGGGACCGGTTTGAGATACTGGCTCGGAATCTCGAACACCACGTCGTCCTTGTCCGCGAGCGTGTACGTCAAGAGCTCCGCGAACTGGCTGGCCGTCCCGTTGCGCAACATCGCGTCGAACACCATGACCTTCTGATCGGGACCGGGCAGCAGCGTCTCGGGGTGTTCGTCGGGGCGCGCAACGCGCAACTCCCGGACCTTCAGGCGCACGACGCCGTTCCACATCGGCTCGCCGACGGTGCCGCTGACTGCCTTGACCTGATTGGCGCCGCCGGGTATCGGCGTCGGCGCCGCGCCGCACGAAAGCGCGTTCGCGAACACCGCGGCTGCAGTAAGCAACGCAGTTGCGAACACGCGCGAGCTCGTCATCGTAAAAACTCCTCGTGGCACGAACCGTTCGACCCGAGTACGTGCCGCGCGAGGGACATCCTCCAGCCAAGAAGCCGCTATCTTGCCCAAAGAAACGCCATGCGGAACGCTCCTGTTCGAAGGCGAACGCCCGATGTACGGCCCGGCCGCTCGCCGGATTTCGCCGCGCCGCCGCGAGGGCTGTCCGTGCATCCCGGCAAACGACGGCGCTTCGTGAGCTCTGCGATCGATCGACTCATCGGCAACGCCTTGGCGCACGAAGCCGATTTCGAGGGGCCGCGCGCCGTTATCCCGGCCAAGCACGTCGCGATCGTGACGTGCATGGATTCCCGCATCGACAGTTTTCGGATCTTCGGCCTCGATTCGGGCGAGGCGCACATCTTGCGCAACGCGGGCGGCTTGGTCACCGACGACATGCTGCGCTCGCTCGTGCTCTCGCAGCGGCTCCTGCAGACGCGCGAGGTCATCCTCATGCACCACACCAACTGCGGGCTGCACGGCACGGACGAGCCGGCGCTGTGTGCCGCGATAGCGAAAGAAACCGGCCATGCGCCGCCGTATGCGTTCGGCGCTTTCAACGACATCGATGCAGCGGTGCGCACGGCGATCGCGCGGGTCCGCGACCACGTGTTTCTCCCGCATCGCGACAACGTGCGCGGTTTCGTCTATGAAGTCGAGACCGGGCACCTGCGCGAAGTGATCGTCTGACCCAGGCGCCGGATCGTGGTCGACGATGTTCGGGGCGAGAATATCGTCGATGTCACAAGCCTGCGCGCACCAGCACCCAAGTCGCGAACACGCCGAGCACGCCGGCGCCGTGGATCCAAAGCTGGGGTACGTTGCCGCGACGTTGCCGTGCCAGCATCAGGTCCGCGGCCGGCGCGATGATGCACGCGAAGAGACCGGCGTCCATCGCTTTGCGATCGTCGTTCAAGGAGGCACACAACACGAACGCGCCCATCACGAGGTCGCGCGCGGCGATCGCGCGGACGTAGGCGAGCGTGTCCGGATCGTCGTTCGGAATTCCGTACGTGAACGTCGAATGGCGCGGCCATGTCAGCGCCGCCGCACCGATCCCGAGCACGGCGACGGACCCGGCTCCCGCAAGCCGCCTGCCTAACACGGTTCCGCTTCTGCTTCCGCCACGATGCGCGAGGCCATGTTACCGAAGATGAACTCGTGGAACGGCAGCACCGCATACCAGTAGAGAAACCCGAACGCGCCGCGCGGATCGAAGAAGGCCGTTTGCCGCAGCGAGGTGCTGCCGTCGTCGCGCGTCGCCGTCTCGAACTCCAGCCACGCTTCGCCGGGGAGCTTCATCTCCGCGCGCAGACGCAGCAGGCTGTCCGGCCGGTAGGCTTCCACGCGCCAGAAATCCACCGCGTCGCCGACGCGCAGCGCCGTCGCTGATCGGCGGCCGCGACGTGTGCCGATGCCACCGACGAGGCGGTCCAGGATGCCGCGCAGTTCCCACAGCCAATCCGCGTAGAGCCAGCCGCGCTTCCCGCCCAAGCGCGAGAACACACGGAACACGGCGCGCGGCGCGGCCGTGGTGACGCGCTCGCGCCGATCGACCAGCATCCCTTGCGTCGCGCCCGAGAACTGACCCGGCAGCGTCTTGACGTCGAACGCATCGAACCACGTCGTCTCGGGTCCGTCGGCGTCGGACCGGTCCAGCGCGCGCGTCACGGCCTCGTCGTAGCCGATTGGCACGATCGCCGGGAACATGCTGCGCGCGTCGTCGTTGCGCACGACCACTTCGTTCGCGAGTCCGTCGATCAGGGGGCGCGCGATCGACGCCGGAATCGGCGTCACGATGTGCACCCAGTACGACGAGAGCCGCGGCGTGAACACCGGCACGATCAGCAGCTTGCGCGCGAGCCCACGGATGCGCGCGTAGCGGCGCATCATGTCGCCGTACGTCAGCACGTCCGCTCCGCCGATCTCGACGATGCGCCCCGTGCTCTCCGCCGCCGCGAGCGCCGCGACGAGATACGCGATCACGTCGAGAACGTGGATCGGCTGGATCCGCGTCGCCACCCACCGCGGCGCGATCATCACCGGCAACCGTTCCGTGAG
Organism: Vulcanimicrobiota bacterium; assembly: GCA_030947665.1. Classification (GTDB taxonomy): domain Bacteria; phylum Vulcanimicrobiota; class Vulcanimicrobiia; order Vulcanimicrobiales; family Vulcanimicrobiaceae; genus Vulcanimicrobium. Next base: position 5,670 of record JALZBE010000109.1, read on the forward strand.
ATAGCGCACCATCTCGAACGACACGCTGCCCGACCCGACGATGATCGCCGCGCGAAACTCCGTGACGGGAACGCCGGCGGCACCGAGCAGCGTGCCGACCTCGTGGCGGCTGCGCAGATGCTGCGACAGCGCCGCACCGTCCTCGCCGAGCCCGCCCAGGTAGACGATGCGCTCGATCCCGGCGGACCGCGCCGCCTCGCCGAAGATCGTCGCCGCTTCGCGATCGCGCCGGGTGAAATCGCGCCGCGCATCGCTCATCGAGTGGATCAAATAGTACGCGACGCTGCAGCCGCGCATCGCGACGACCAGACTCTCGCGGTCAAAAACGTCGCCGGCGGCGACCTCGACGCCGGGAAAGCGATCCGCGAGACGCGCCGCGTCGCGCGCGAAACAGCGGACCTCGTGCCCTGCCTCCGTGAGCGCCGGCACAAGTCTTCCGCCGATGTAGCCGGTCGCGCCGGTAACCAGAATGCGCATCACCACTCAGAGCGCTTCACGGCGTGAAAAGTTCCCGCCCGACCGCTCCAGAAACAGCGCCGGCTGGTCGTTGAACAGCGTGCGCTCGAACACGCCGTAGCCGCACTTTTGTGCCACGCGAATCGAGGCGAGATTTTCCGGGCCGATCAAACAGACCGTCCGCGCCGATCTGAATCGGAGGTCGCCCCACGCGACGGCCGCCCGCACGGCCTCCGTCGCGTACCCTTTGCCGTGAAAACGTGGGGCGAGTGCCCACCCGAGCTCCGGAACGTCTCGCATCGACGGCGCGATGTCGCGGTGAAAATTCGCGAAGCCGAGCTCGCCGGCGAAATCCCCGCTCGACTTTTCCTCGATCGCCCAGTATCCGAAGCCCATCAGCGCCCAGTGCCCGACGTATCCGCACAAGCGCGCCCACGTCTGTTGCTCGGTCGACGGTTTTCCGCCGATGTAGCGCGTGACGACGGGATCGGACCACATCGCGAGAGCGGCGCCGAAATCGTCGAGCCGGTGGGGGCGAAGCGTGAGGCGAGCCGTTTCGACGATCGGGGCTCCCGCACCGGAACCGTGGGCATCAGACATATCGCGTTTCTTCCGCGCCGGCACGCTCGCTCCGTTATGAACGATACCGATCAGAAATTCGACCGTTCGCGACCGGAGCGGGCGGTGTTGCGCCGCCGCTTGCGTACTACGTCGCGCCGTGGTGTCGTGCGGGCGAGGTTCGGTAACGCTGCGATCGAGACAAGTAGTCGGCGTGCTGATCGCCTGCGTGCTATTGAGCGCCTGCGGCGGTGGTGGCGGCGGCACCGTCCCACCGGGCGGTGGCGGAACGACGCCCACGCCGACGCGCAACGCGGACGCAACGATCTCGCCGTACGGCGTTACCCGATTGCGGTGCGCCACAGCGGCCAGTGTACCACGGCCACTCCACCCCGGGCGGTCCCTGTCGCATCGACGGCGTAAGAACGCGCGATGGAACGTCCCGCGCACTTGACGGTCGCGTGATGCGCCGGCGAGTCGGGCGCATGACGATCGACGAGCAGCCCGATGCGCTGGTCGTGTCCGCGCCATTTCTCTCGCGACGGCGCGCAGCAGTCCTTGCGCTCGCGGTCGCGGTCTTCTTCGCCTTGCTCGCAAGGTTTGCGTTCGGCACTCCGGGACCGCGACAAACTTCCGACC
>JALZBE010000550.1 GCA_030947665.1 Vulcanimicrobiota bacterium
CGACCTCGTCAAGGGTGCACCACGCGTTCTTGCGCGCTCGCTAGCGGCTGCGCGAACACCGCGACTACCAAGCCGGCGAGGGCGAGCGCTGACCCGGACGACCAGCTGTCACCGGGCGACGTCCGCCCGCGCATGGCGCGCCATCCAGGTCGTCAGCGTGTCCAGCACGCGCGCGTCGATCCACGCCGGGACGGTCAAATATTGCTTCAGCGCGGTGAGCGGCGTTTGCGGATCGCCGGGCACGATCGCTTCGAACAAGTGGTTGTCGTTCGAGAACGTGCGGACCGTGACGTCGCGGTTCGCCGCGCGCGCCGCGTTCGCGAGGCGCGGCAGATCCTTGGCCGATACCTGCGCATCGCCTTCGCCCTGGAGGATCAGGATCGGCGCGCGAACGCGTGCGATGTCGACGACCGGATCGAGATCCATCGACGAACGGTACCACGCGTCCTTCGCTTCGGTGCCGTGGCGCAGCTTGTCGAGCGCGGCGAGCTCTTCTTGCTCCATCGCGGCGCGGCGCTCGGGCGGTGCCCCCGCGAGAAACTGTTGCATCGAGACTTGCCACAGCGGCCGTGACGGCGGCGCCATCAGGATGATGCCGGCGACGCCCGGCTCATGCGCGGCGACGGTCGGCACGAGCTCGCCGCCTTCGCTGTGGCCGAGCAAGTACACGTGCTTGGGATCGATCTCGGACCGCGCGCGCACGAACCGGTACGCGGCCTTCACGTCATCGAGCAGCTCGTCGCGCGTGCCGGCGGTGTTCGCGCCGCCGCTCTTCGCGACGCCGCGCTTGTCGTAGCGCAGCACGGCGTAGCCCGCATTGGACAGCGCGTTGCTGAGCTGCAAAAAAATCGGGTTCGGGCCGATCGTCTCGTCGCGGTCTTGCGCACCGCTGCCGTGTACGAACACCACCGCGGCGAACGGCGCGCGGCCGCGGTCGGGGACGGTGAGCGTGCCCGCGAGCACGGTGCCGTCGGCCGAGGTGAAGTGCACGTCGCGGCTCGAGAAATGCGGCGTGGGCGTCGGCAGCGGACTGGGCGGCGGTGCGGCGGCCGGCGGCGGGGCCGCGCCCGGCGCCGTCGTCGCGGTGAGGCGGTAATCTGCCTGCTGCGCCGGGATCGCGATGTCGTGCACGACGTACGTCGCCGGATCGTACCAGTAGATGAAGCGATTGCCGGCGATCTCGAGCGCAAGCTCCACGTCGCTCGCCGGAACGAACGCCGGGCGGCTCGGGAGCGGGTCGGGCACGACCTTGCACACGAGCGGCTTTGCGCCGCTGAGTACGGCGAGGGTGAACGCTTTCGCCCCGGTCGCGTGCAGGATCGCCGGAACCATGATGCTGCTGCCGGCCAGGTTGTCGCTGATGATTTCCAGCGGCGCGGACGGATCGGCCGGGATGTCGGCTGTTCCGCCGGTGGGCGTCGCGGTGACAGTCATCGCGCCCGGTTTCACCGTGACGACGGTGTGCTGCGTGCCGCCGGGGAGGTTGAAGTCGGCCGTGTACGCGGTCTCCAGCAGCGTCGCGGCATCGTAGCGCATCGTCGTCGTCGCGGTGTAGCGCGGGATCGACATGCTCGCGCTCTCCTTGACGACGATCGTGCCCGGCGTGGAGCCATCGACGACGACCGTGCTGCTGCCCAACGCCGTTCCACCGAGCTGCAACGCGTACGAGTACGTCGCGTCGGGAGGGCGCGGCGGCAGCGAGGCGGGCGCGGCAACGGCCGCGGCGAGCAAGAACGCAGCGTGTATCATGTGCGTCGGTACTCGCGCGACCGCGTACGGTTACGGGTGCGGCGACGCCGCCGGCGCGGGCGACGCGACGACCGGCACGTCGACGACGTTGGCGGGGTCGTTCCAGCCTTCGAACGTCTGCGTCATCGTCTGGAAGCTGCACGTGCGCGGCAGATAGGTCGTCTTGTCGTACGTGCACGTCAGCGACGGCATCTGCGTGGTCGCGCTCGCGCCGGGCGGCGGCGGCGGCGTCATCTCGTACACGCCGAGCGTCCTGCCGTTCTCGACGCGATCGGGCAGGATGCGGAACTTCGACGGATCGTTCAGCGACTTGAGCGCTGCGGCCGTGAAGTCTCCGCCCGGGGGAACATCCATGATGCGCCAGTCGGCGCCGTTCATGCGGGCGTACATCTTTCCGTCGGCCGAGACCGTCTCCGACATCATCGGGCCCATCGCGACCACGGCCTTCGTGCGCTTCGCCGGGACCAGCACCGTGATCGTGCCGCCCATGCCGTTGGTCGAGCTGAGTTGGATGCGAAACGACGTGACCTTGGCCATCGCCGCCGCGATCTTCACGGCTTCCGGCGAGGGCGCGGTTGCGGCGGCGGGTGCGGGCGACGGTGACGCCGTTTGCGCGCCGGCCGGCGCGAGTCCGAACGCAAACGCGCAGAAGCATGCGAGCGCAAAGCGAGACATAGACTACCTTTCGAGTTGGAAGACCACGCAATCGTCCGCGAAGCCGCCGGCACGCTCCTGCGGACTCGATTCGTGTACTGTACGAAACCGCGCGCGTTTCGGCGACGTCTCAACCGAACGATGTCCTCGCTGTTCTCTCCCGTGCGCCTGCGCGACGTTACCCTGCGCAACCGAGTCGCCGTCTCGCCGATGTGCGAGTACTCGTCCGACGACGGCTTCGCGAACGACTGGCACGTCGTTCATCTCGGCAGCCGGGCGGTCGGCGGCGCCGCGCTCGTGCTCACCGAAGCGATCGCCGTAACGGCAGACG
>JALZBE010000009.1 GCA_030947665.1 Vulcanimicrobiota bacterium
CGGCGTCCAAACCGTGATGCCCGCTCGCTATCCCGTCTCGCTCGTCTGGCTGCGCCGCGACCTGCGGCTCGACGACCACGTCGCCCTGTTCCGCGCCGCGCAGTCGAGCGAGCGCGTCGTGTGCGCGTTCGTGCTCGATCCACCGCTGCTGCGCGGGCCGCGCGTGGGCGCGCCGATCGTGCAGTTCTTTTTCGACAGCCTGCGCGTGCTGCGGGACCGCCTGCGCGCATCCGGCTCCGATCTCGCGCTGCTCGAGGGCGATTTCGCCGGCGAGCTGCTCGGCCTCGCGCGGCGCGTGGATGCGGACGCGGTCTTCTACAACGCCGATTACGACCCGGATGCGATCGCGCGCGACGAGCACGTCGCGCGACGCTTGCGCGACGCGAGGATCGACGTGCGCGCGTCGACCGACCACGTGTACTTCGCAGCGGACGACGTGCTGCAGGACGGCGGCAAACCGTACGCGGTCTACACGCCGTACCGCCGCCGCTGGAACGCGCGCTTCACCGCGGAGCCGCACCCTCCGGTGCGTTCGGAAGCGGCCGTGCGCGCGAAGCTGCTGTCCGGCGACGCCATCGGCACGACGCGCGACGTGCCGCGACCCGAAGACTACGGCCACGCGTCGAGCGAAGCCTATCCGCGCGCGGGGCTCGTCGAGGCGAACCGCCTGCTGAAGACGTTTCTCGCCGGCGATGCGGCGCGCTATGCCGGCGCGCGCAACGCCCCGGCGCTCGATGCGACGTCGCGGCTGTCGCCGCACCTGCGCGCCGGGACGATCGGCATTCGCACGGTGGTGCACGCCGCCGCGCGGCTGCACGAGCGCGCCGCGAAACAGGTCGCGAGCAACGTCGACACCTGGCTCGGCGAGCTGGTGTGGCGCGACTTCTACCAGCAGCTGCTCGTGCACCACCCGCGCATCGCGCACGAGCCGTTCGCCGAAGCCGCGCAGACGATTCCGTACATGCACGATCCCGCCGCGTACGCCGCGTGGTGCGAAGGCCGCACCGGCTACCCGATCGTCGACGCCGCAATGACGCAGCTGAACACCACGGGCTGGATGCACAACCGCCTGCGCATGATCGTCGCATCGTTTCTCACCAAACACTTGCTGACGGACTACCACGAGGGCGAGCGCTATTTCGAGCAACACCTCGCGGACGCGGATCTTGCCGCGAACAACGGGGGCTGGCAGTGGTCGGCATCGACCGGCACGGACGCCGCGCCATACTTTCGTGTCTTCAACCCGACCTTGCAAGGCAAGACGTTCGATCCGAGCGGCGCGTTCGTGCGCACGATGCTTCCGGCGCTCGCGAACGTCCCCGCCAAATACGTCCACGAGCCGTGGACAATCCCGCCGCTGCTGCAAGCGGACCTCGGTTGCGTGATCGGCCGCGATTATCCGGCGCCGATCGTCGACCACGCGTTCGCGCGCGGGCGCGCGCTCGACGTGTACGGCGGCGTGCTCGGCAAACGACGCCCGTGAAGAAACTCCTACGTGCCAAGACTTGACGACTGGTATACGATACATCAGCGACGAGCACTGCGACGGTACGCGTAGGTCCTACGGTGGTAGACCAACGTCGTAACCTAGGGAGCATCAGCTCCGGATACGACCGGTTGTCCGGCCCTTAAAACGGCTGGCCACTGGGCGCCCGGGCCGCACCCACCTGCCATAGGCAGGTCTTCAACCCGGACCCAGACGTCCGTTGCGGTCTCGCCGCCTCAAGCCTATCCCGATCGACCAGCCGCGTGCAGCAAATCCGCCTCCGCACGCCGCAAGGCTGTGATCGCGTCGCGGACGAGCCCCCAAGGCCCGTCAGTCGCGACCGCGTCGAGGATCACCCAGGCCCGGCTCGTCCGGGCTGCGACCGTCGCCGGATCGTCCACGGGCGTCGTCACGAAGGTCGGGAACCGGTCTTTGGACCCGAGCTCCGCCGGGTCGAGCAGCGCCGTGGGGCACGCCCGCAGCCACGCGCTGTCGGCGTCTTTGAGCAGGTGTCGGAGCGCGCCCAGGTTCTCCGCGATCGTGCCGGGCGCCGTCGTCACGACGACCGTGATGTTGGCCGCCTTGGCCGCCGCGCTGACCACCTTGGCGGTACGCACCGTCTCCACGAAGGTCGCGGGCGGTACGTCGCCCGGTGCGGGCGGGGCTGTCCGGATCACCGCCGCGCCGAACCCCTTCGCCGCCGCGACCGCCCGCTCGAGCACGCTCGGATCGGTGGCCGGCTCGAGTAGCCGGGGCGCGTCGATTCCGAACGGCACGATCCCGAGGTCGATGGCCACCTTGCGGAGCTGCGCGACGTACTCGTCGTCGAAGCGGGGAAAGTCGGTAAGGGCCGTGACGACACCGTCGGCACCGAGCTCGGACGCGCAGCGCTCGACCCATTCGAGCTGCGTCAGCTCGCCGGCCTCGAGCGGTCGTCGGAACGTCGAACTCGAAACAGCGATCCGCATCGCCGCCGTTTTCCGCACAGGAGTCGACTCATCATCGTGACCCAGTCCAGCCCGTCTCGGTGGTCTTTCGCGCGCTGGCGTCACGCGGGCATCATATTGCGCGGCGCGGTCTTCGCCGGGATCTTCGCCGCCGGCGCGGTTCGCTGGGGGATCCGCGGACAGATCGCGCTGGCGCTCGCGTTTCTCGCGGCGGCCGTCGGGACCGCGGCGGTACCCATCGTAATCGCCCGCGTCGCCGGCGACCGCACCGTCCCGGAGCCCGTGGGGCCCGCGCGTGTCATCGTCGCGGTGGTGAACATCGGTGGGGTCGCGTCGGCCGTTCTTCTGTTCGCCCTGATCGCGCTGCGATGATGGATCGCCAGACGCTCGGGAATCTCGTGCCGCTCGCCGCAGTCGTCATCGCGCTCGCCGAGTACGTGTTCGACCACCACGTCCCGCGCTACACGAGCCCGACATTCTGGATCGCGTTGGTCGTGACCGTCGGACTGCTGGTGCTGGTGCAGGTGCTGCGCTTCGGCGGGGCGCGCAAGAAGCCGGTGGCGAAGCCCGACTACTCCGCGACGACGCTGATCCGGCGGCGCGTCGACTCCGACGACCGAGGCTGATCCAACATGCAACTGCTCGACCCCCAGGCGCTTTCCGCCGCCGATCCCGAGGTGTATGCGGCGATCGCGGACGAGGAGCGCCGCCAGCGCGACAACCTCGAGCTCATCGCGTCGGAGAACTACGCGAGCCGCGCCGTGCGCGAAGCGACCGCGTCGGTGATGACCAACAAGTACGCCGAAGGTTATCCGGGCAAGCGCTACTACGGCGGATGCGAGTACGTCGACGTCGCCGAGACGCTCGCGATCGAGCGGCTGAAGAAGCTGTTCGGCGCCGAGCATGCCAACGTGCAGCCGCACGCCGGCGCGCAGGCGAACATGGCGGTGCTGATGGCGGTGCTCAAGCCGGGCGACACCGTGCTCGGCATGTCGCTCGCGATGGGCGGCCACCTCACCCACGGTACGAAAGTGTCGTTCAGCGGCAAACTCTACAACGCCGTCGCGTACGGCGTGCGCAAAGACACGGAGCTGATCGACTTCGACCAAGTGCGCGACATGGCGCGCGAGCACAAGCCCAAGCTGATCATCGCCGGGGCGAGCGCGTACCCGCGTACGATGGAGTACGCGCCGTTTCGCGAGATCGCGGACGAGATCGGCGCGGCGTTCCTGGTCGACATGGCGCACATCGCCGGGCTCGTCGCCGTCGGGCTGCACCCGTCCCCCGTGCCGATCGCCGACTTCGTCACCTCGACGACGCACAAGACGCTGCGCGGCCCGCGCGGCGGCCTGATCTTGTCGACCGCGCAGTACGCGCAAGCGGTCGATAAGAGCGTGTTCCCCGGCATCCAGGGCGGTCCGTTCATGCACTCCATCGCCGCGAAAGCGGTAGCGTTCGGCGAGGCGCTGCAGCCGTCGTTCGCCGCCTATCAGCGCCAGGTGATCGTCAACGCGCGCGTGATGGGCGAAGAGCTGACGCGCGCGGGCGCGCGGCTCGTCGGCGGCGGCACCGACACGCACCTGCTGCTGGTCGACCTCACGCCGAAGAACCTCACCGGCAAAGCCGTGGAACAGTATCTCGACGAGATTCGCATCACGGTGAACAAGAACGCGATCCCGTACGACCCGCAGAAACCGGCGGTGACGAGCGGCATTCGCATCGGTTCGCCGGCGATCACGTCGCGCGGCTTCGACGAAACCGCGGCGCGCGAGGTCGGCAAGATCCTCGGCGAAGCGCTCGGCGACGTCGAGACCGGGGCGAAGATTGACGCGCTGCGCGCCCGCGTCGCCGAACTCGCGTCGCACCACGACGTCCCGTAGCGCCCTTGAGCGACGGCGTCCGCCTGGAAACCGAGCGGCTCGTCCTGCGCGAAGCGGTCGCCGCCGACGCGCCGGTGCTGCTCGCGTACCACATGCGCAACGCGGAGCGGTTTGCGCGCTGGGACCCCAAGCGTGGGACCGAGGTCGCGCAGCATCTGCAGTGGATCGTCTGGCGCCGCAGCGAGACCGACGCGGGCAACGCGCAGACATTGCTGGCGTTCGACCGCGCGGCGCCCGAGGCGCTCGTCGCCGTCGTCAACCTCGACGGGTTCTCGCGCGAGCCGAAGCGGACGGCGCTGCTGAGCTACACCGTCGACGGCGCGTACGAAGGCAAGGGCTACGCGCGCGAAGCGTGTGAGGCGATGATCGCGTTCGCGTTCGAGACGCTGGACCTCGAAGGCCTCAATGCGTCGTACGACGTCGCCAACGCGCGCAGCGGCGGGCTGCTCGCACGGCTCGGGTTCACCGTCATCGCGTCGACGCCGGTGGTTCCCGGCATGGAGCGGCTGATGCGCGCGCAGTCGTTCGCGATGCTCGCGCGCGCGTCGTGAACCTGCGGCTCGAGACGCCGCGCCTGGTGCTGCGCGAGCCCGACGACTCAGACGCGCCCGCGCTGCTGGCGTACGCGTCGCGCAACGAACCGCGGTTCGCGCGCTGGGAGCCCGAGAACGTCGAGGAGCTGGGACACCACCTGCGCTGGGTGCGCTGGCGCCGCGGGGAAAGCGCCGCGCAGCACGGTGTGAGCCTGCTCGCGCTCGACCGCCGCGACCCGAGCGCGCTCGTCGGCATCATCAACCTCTACGGAATAACGGGCAGCGCGAGCTACAGCGCGATGCTCGGCTACTCGCTCGACGGCGCATACGAAGGCCAAGGCTACGCGCGCGAAGCGGTCGGCGCGGTGATCGCCCACGCGTTCGACACGCTCAACCTGCACCGCATCATCGCGAACTATCACCCCGCCAACGAGCGCAGCGGCATGCTGCTGCGCCGGCTCGGCTTCGTGATCGAAGGCTACGCGCGCGACATGTTGTACCTGCGCGGAACGTGGCGCGACCACGTCCTCACGTCGCTGACGAACCCGAATTGGAAACCACCCGGCGCTCCGTGAGCAGGGCGGGCGGACCGCCGCCGCGATGATCTCCTCGTGCCTGATTCGGCCCCGCAGATCGTAAACCACCCCGCCGTCGCGGATCGGCTCGCCCGGCTGCGCGACGCGTCGACGCCGACGCCGGTCTTCCGCCGGCTCGTCGAGGAGCTCGGCCAGCTGCTCGCCTACGAGGCCACGCGCGCGCTGCCGATGACCGAGATCGAGCTGCAGACCCCGGTCGCACTGGCGAAGGTGCACCGCATCGCGACGCGCCCGGTCGTCGCGCCGATCCTGCGCGCGGGTCTCGGCCTGCTGCCGGGGTTCCTGGCCGTGGTCGACGATGCGGTGGTGGCGCACCTCGGCTTCTACCGGGACCCCAAGACGCTCGCCGCGATCCCGTACTACGCGAACCTGCCCGACGATCTCGCCAGCCGCGAGGTGTTCGTGCTGGACCCGATGCTCGCGACGGGCCACTCCGGCTCGGCCGCGCTCGCAACGCTGGCGAAGCGCGGCGCGAAGTCGCCGGTATTCGTGTGCATCATCGCCGCCCCCGAAGGCATCGCGACGCTGGCAGCCGAGCACCCGGGCGTGCGCATCGTGACCGCCGCCGTGGACGAGCGCCTCAACGACCATGGCTACATCGTCCCGGGCCTGGGCGACGCGGGAGATCGGATGTTCGGCTCGACGAGCTCGGTCCCGGTCAGCACGCGCACCGAATAGCGCGCTGTGGCGTCCAACTCGTAACGACGAGAAGCTGCAGCACGCACAGTAACGGAGCGATGAAAGCCTACATTCCAAGGCTAGCGGCGCGGGCGCTCGGCCGGGTGCGCTTCGAAAATTGGTGGGCGCACAAGATGCCGCCGTTGTTGCTCGTCACCTATGTCGAGCTCATTCGCCGGCACGCGTCGCTCGGCGCGTCGGTGGCTGCGATATGCGCCGTGCTGTTCTGCGTCTCGTGCGCCGCCGCATATGGGCACGTCGTGAACGACTGGAGCGACGTTGCCGACGATCTGCGAGCGGGAAAGCCGAATACGATGCGCGACGTCGGCGTGGGCCGGCGGGCCGCTCTGTGCGCGTGCCTCGTCGTGGCGGGTTTCGTCGTCTTGGCTCCGTTCGCGAACGCTTGGTCCGCGCGCATCGCGCTCGCGGTGAATTATCTATGGCCGACGCTGTATTCCATGCCCCGCGTGCGGCTCAAGGAACGAGGGCTTCTGGGAGTTCTCAGCGACGCGGCCGGCTCGCACATCACGCCGACGCTGTTCACATTCGCCGTCGTGAGCCTGTTCGTACCGGGTCCCGCAAACGTCGCTGTCATGACGGCATTGCTGCTGTGGGTGACGGCGCTCGGAATCAAAGGCATTTTATACCACCAGATCGCGGATAGGACCAATGACGAAATTGCCGGTGTTGCAACCTTCGCCGCCGGTTTCGACGCGCGTAAGTTCTCCGCGATCGCAGCCAGGTACAATCTCGCGTTCGAGTTGCCGGTAAGCATGTTTTTGACGGTCGCCGTCGGAGCTTTCGTGCCGCTGGCCGCCGTGGCAATCGTCGTGTACCTGGCGTTGGAGTGCACGAAGTATGTGCTCGGCTTCGAGTTCGCGGTCAGCGGCGACGCGCGTTTGCGTCGAGCGAGCGTCCCCTTTGCGAACGAGATGTTCTATACGTTATGGCTTCCGCTCGCCGCGGCCATCCAGCTCGCGCTGAACGGCGTTTCGTTCGCGTGGATACCCGTTCTGCACGGCCTGCTTTTCCGGGAGCAAATTGCCGTCCAGTTCGGCGACGCGCGTGCGGTCGCCGCACAGCTCAAAGCACGATCCGCGCATCTGCAGGCGAAGTATCTACGCCGTTAGGGAGAACCACCTATCGCTTGGTCGTGTTATTTCCCGGCTGTACCACCCAGCGTGACGCTGACCGGCTGGTCTCTGCAACCACACGCACGAAGTACGGATCGTCGCCTAACATTGTGGCTCTCTCCGCTTAGTTCGTATACGCGTTGAAGATCGTTCATATCGGTGACTCGGACAGCGGCGGCGGCGCGGCGAACGCGATGTCGCGGTTGCACCAAGCTCTGCAACGGCGCGGTGTCGATTCGCGATTGCTCGTGCGCAACAGCCCCGCACCTGAAAATGCAGACGAAACGATCGCAACCCGCGGCGACGCGGACGAACTTTTTCCGGCGGTGCGTGACGCCGTCGTTCGCCAATACGTCGAACTGAACCGCACCGCCATATCGAACACCCATTTTTCGCTGCACATCGACGGAGCCGACCTGTCGCGCGCGCCGCTCGTCGTATCGGCGGACGTCGTGCATCTGCACTGGACCGCTTCTTTCCAAACAGCCGCCGACGTCCGTGCGCTCTTCGACGCCAAACCGGTCGTTTGGACGCTGCACGACCTGGAGCCGCTCACCGGCGGATGCCACTTCCCCGCAGGCTGCGAGGGCTACGTCGACGGTTGCGCCGGCTGTCCTCAGCTCATGCGCGATCCGTTCCAGGTCACCGCAACGACACTGCGCGACAAGAAGACGCTTTGGGCACGCGCCCGGCCAACGTTCATCGCGCCCTCACGATATATGGCTGAACGGGCGCGGCATAGCGCCGTAGCGCAGAACGCTGAGGCTTCGATCGTTCACATTCCGAACGGCATCGACGTCGAGGCCTTTCATCCACGATCGAAGGAGGATGCCCGGCGCGCGCTGGGCCTACCGGTGGACGGGCTGTACGTCCTATGCGGTTCGAATTACAACGCGGAGAAGCGCAAAGGGCTGGGCCTTCTCAATCGCGTCCTCGCAGCCGCAACAGCGCATTCGCGCCACGACCATTCGACGCTGAAGCTGTTGACCGTCGGTGAGCCGAAGCTCGACTTTCAGGATCTCGACGGCATCGACGTCATCCAGCTCGGGCGCGCTTCGGTGCACGTGATGCCGACGGTCTATGCCGCCGCAGACCTGTTCGTCCATCCGGCGGTCGAAGACAATTTTCCGTTGATGCTGTTGGAGTCGTTGAGCTGCGGGACGCCGGCGATCGCGTTCGACGTCGGCGGCGTCGCCGACATCCTTCTCGACGAGCGGTGCGGCCGCTTAGTCGCGGCGGGTGACGAGGCTGCGATGGCGGCCGCCTTGTCGTCCTTGGTTCGCGAACCCCACGTGCTGCGGCGCATGGGCGAGAGCGCACGAGCGCACGTCGAACAGCACTTCAGCGACGCGTCGGCCGCACGGAAGCACGCCGAGCTCTACGACGGCGTCGTTGAGAACCGCGCCGCGCCTCGAGCGCCCTCAGGCTCGCCGCAAAAAACCGGGATCGACGAGATATTTCCGCGCTTGTCCACCGCGTGCCTCATCGACGAGCTCGCCCTCGCGCGCGAGCGCGCCGTGTTGCTGCTCGAAGGGTCGCGTTCGAGATCGCAGCGCATCGCCGCGCTCGAACGCGAAGCGGCGGAGCGTGCCCTGCACTTGGAAGATCAAACTCGTCAAGTCGAAGAGAAAGAAGCCGAGCTCATCACGGTCCACCAGGTGGCTGAGGAGCGCGGATCCTTGACGCGGCAGCTGCACGCGTCAGCGGCGACCATCGAAGCGATCGCGGTGAGCTTGCGAACGGAAGTCGAAGGCCGAGACAATCTGCTCGCGCAGCTCGGAGCGACGATCGACGAGCAGCGTGCCGAGATCGAAATGGTCCATCGCGTCGCCGCCGAGCGGCAACTGCTCATCGACGACGTGCATCGTGCGGCATCGGAGCGCAGCGCCGCCCTCGAACGCGATGCCGCCGGGCTTGCGCAAGCTTCGGCGGACCGAGCACGTCAAGTACGCGAGAAAGAAGCGGAACTCACCGCGATCTACGAGGTCGCTGAGGAGCGCAAAGCTTTGGCGGAACAGCTCCACACGTCGGCCGCGAGCATCGAAGCGTTGGCGGCGAGTCTGCAAAATGAAGTTCGCGGACGGGACGAGCTGCTAGCAGAGCTCGCAGCGACCATCGACGAGCAGCGGGCCGAGATCGAGCTGGTGCATGGCGTCGCCGCCGAGCGCCAGCGGCTCATCGAACGCGAAGCCGCGAGGCTGGCGCAAAGCGCGGCGGACCAATCTCGTCACATCCAAGCGAAAGAAGCCGAGCTCACCGCGATCCACGCGGTGGCCGAGGAGCGCAAAGTCTTGGCGGAGCGGCTTCACGCGTCGGCGGCGAGCATCGAAGCGCTTGCGGCGAGCCTGCAAACGCAAGTTCGCGAACGCGACGATCTGCTCGCGAAGCTCGAAGCGACGATCGGCGAGCAGGGTACCGAGATCGAGCTGATTCATCGCGTCGCCGCGGAGCGCGCAGCGCTCATCGATCGGCTGTCGGCGTTCGCCGCGGCGTCGCAGTAGGACAGCGTGCGATGATCGCCGGTGCCGACGCCGCCGCGGCGAGGTTGGACGCGTGCGTCGCGAAGGCCGCGACGTTCCTTCGCGAACGTCTGCGGTCCGGCGCGTACGGCCTGGCCTGCGTCGGCAGCGACGGCTCGCCGCGCGTTTCGAACGACAAAGGCCACGTCTTCGTCGTGGCCTTCATAGCGGAGGCGATGGCCGGGCTGTTCGACGAGATCGACCGAACGATCGTCCTGGTCCGCATCCTCTCCGAGGAAAACGGCGGCCTGTGGGGCTTCGCGCCGCCGATGTCGTTCCACGACGACGCGTTCCGCGTGTTCCACGTCGACGCCGACGACACGGCGTACGTCCTTCGCACGATGCGACGGCTCGGCGCGAACCGCAACCCCGAGTGCCTCGCGCAGTTCTACCGCGAACCCGAGCGGCTGTTCGCCACGTTCGACGCGCCGGGTCCCACCGCGTTGACATCGGAACCGTCGCCGCGGCACAACCTCCTCGCGCACCCGGACGTCAACGCGAACGTGTTCCTCGCGCTCCGCGGCACGCACGCCGAAGGACTCGTCGACTACGAACTGCTCTTACGGACGCAGGACGCGAGCGGATTCTGGCGATCGTACTTTTACCCGAGCCTGCTGTTCGGCACGCTCCTCGCGGTTGATGCGATGCACGGCAACCCGGCGCTGCACGGCATTCCGGCGTTCGCGGACGCGACCGCGCGCGCGCTCGCGTTCGTCGCCGGCTCGCAGAACGCCGACGGGTCGTGGGGCCGAGCCGGCGACCCGTACGAAACTGCGCTCGCCGTCGCCGTGCTAGCCGGCCGTCACGAGCACGATGCGGCGACGCGCCGCGGCGTCGAGCACCTGCTCTCGACGATGGCGGCGGACGGTTCATGGACGTCGGAGGCGTGCGTGTGGGAGTTCCACGCCGGCGAAACCGACGTGTGGCGTGCCTACGACCGCCACCGCGCGTACGTCACCGCGCGCTGCACGACCGCGCTACGACGAGTCGCAGGCCGGCTGGCGGCGTTCCCGTGAACCCGTCGCGACGGGCCCGGCGCCGGCTGGGCCTCGAAGCGGATCCTCCACGGGGCGGTCGGAAACGACGGCCTGCCGAATAAACGGACTTCGGTGCACGAAGATGATCTATTTTCCGGAGCTGAAGCAAGAAACGGTGCGGCGCGGCCCGGGTGGGACGAGTATTTCATGGAGATCGCGCGGACCGTTGCGACGCGGGCGACCTGCCCGCGGGCCAGCGTCGGGGCCGTGCTGACCCGCGAGCGCCGCATCCTCACGACCGGGTACAACGGCGCGCCGCGCGGGGTCTCGCACTGCAGTGAGGCCGGCTGCATCCTCGTCGACGGGCACTGCCTGCGGGCGACCCATGCCGAGGCCAATGCCATCGTCCAAGGCGCGCTGCACGGCGTGAGCCTCCAGGGGGCGACGGCGTACTGCACGCACCAGCCCTGCGCGGGCTGCTCCAAACTGCTCATCAGCGCCGGCATCGCGCGCATCGTGTACGCCGACGCCTATCCCGACCCGGTCTCCACGCTGCTGTTGGACGAAGCGGGCGTCGCGCTCGAGCAGTACGGCCCCGATCCGTTGCGAGCGCCTGCGTGAGCCCGCTCGTCGTCGTCGCCGCGGCGCTCATCGCGTGCGTCACCGCGTTGTTCACCACGCCGTACGTGCGCCGGCTCGCGCTCAACGTCGGGATGCTTGACGCCACCGGCGAGCGGCGCATGCACGATCAGCCCAAGCCGCGCATCGGCGGGATCGCGGTCTATCTCGGCTTCGCGTTCGCGCTGTTCTCCGCGATCGGGTACCTCATCAGGACCGGGTATTTCGGCGCGCCCGGGCATCTCCACGAAGACCTCGCGAACCTGCACGACGTCATCGGGCTGATCTTCGGCGGCACGCTGATCCTCATGGTCGGGATCTGGGACGACGTGATGGGGATGTCGCCGCGCGCGAAGCTCGTCGCGCAAGCGGTCGTCGCGGCGATGTCGATGCTGTACGGCTTCCAGATCACGTTCATCACGAACCCTCTGCACCACGGGCAGACGATCTACTTTCCGGTCTGGCTCTCGCTGCTGATCACGCTGGTCTGGTACCTCGGGATGATGAACGCGATCAACTTCATCGACGGCTTGGACGGGCTGTTGTCGGGGTTGACGGTGATCTCGGCGGTGTCGCTGATCGTGATCGACCTCAACCGCGGCCACGCGGAGATCGCGCTCGTGCTGGCTGCGCTCGCGGGCGGCGCGCTCGGATTCCTGCGCTACAACTGGAATCCGGCCAAGATCATCCTGGGCGATTCGGGCGCGTTATTCATCGGCTACGTGTTCGCGACGGTGTCCATCATCGGCGTGAGCAAGACCGCGTTCGCGATCTCGCTGCTCGTGCCGCTCGTCGTACTCGCGCTGCCCGTGCTCGACACGGTCGCGACGATCGTGCGCCGCACCACCGCGGGCAAGAAATTCTACGAAGCGGACCGCGGGCATTTCCACCACCAGCTGATCTTTCGCTTCGGGCTCAACGTGCGCCAAGCCGTGCTGCTGATCTACCTCGTGTGCGTGGTGCTCGGCGTGATCGCTCTCGTGCTCACCGGGGGCGTCGGGTCGCTCAAGCTCGCGCTGAACCCGTGAGTCAGTCACCGCTGCGCGTCATGGCCGTGATGGGAACGCGCCCCGACACCATCAAGATGGCGCCGGTCGTGCAGGCATTGCGCGCGGCGCGGCCCGACGTCGAGCCGATCGTGTGCGTCACCGCGCAGCACCGTGAGCTGCTCGACGAGGTGCTGCACCTGTTCGGGATCGTTCCGGACATCGATCTCGACATCATGACCAAAGCGCAGTCGCTCACCGACATCACCACGCGCGTGCTGATCGGCATGGAGCGCGCGCTCGCCGAGGCGCGGCCGGACGTCGTGCTCGTGCACGGCGACACGACGACGTCGAGCGCGGCGGCGCTGGCCGCGTTCTATCAGAAGATCCCGGTCGGGCACGTGGAGGCGGGGCTGCGCACGTCGACCACCGCCGAGCCGTTTCCAGAAGAAGCGAACCGCCGCATCACCGGCGTGCTGTCGTCGTTTCATTTCGCGCCGACCGCGCGGGCGAAGTCGAACCTGCTCGCCGAGCGCACCGACCACGCGCACGTCGTCGTCACGGGCAACACCGTGATCGACGCCTTCCTCGCCACCGCGCGGCGCGTGCGCGAGCAGCGGCTCCCGACCCCCGCGCTCGACGGGCTCGACCCGGCGCGCCCGCTGGTGTTCGTCACCGCGCACCGCCGCGAGAACCATGGCCAGATGGGTGAGATCGCCCGCGCCGTCGGGACGATCGCCGGGTTCCGCGAGCGGCCGCAGATCCTCTGGCCCGTCCATCCTTCGCCGCAGGTGAGCCCGGTCGTCCACGCGGCGCTCGACGGTGTCGAGGGCGTGCGGCTCGTGGAGCCGCTCGACTACGCGCAGACCGTGGCCGCGGTCGCCGCGTCGCACTTCGTGCTGACCGACTCCGGCGGGCTGCAAGAAGAGGCGCCGACGCTCGGCAAACCCGTACTGGTCATGCGCCGCGAGACCGAGCGCCCCGAGGGCCTCGAGGCCGGTACGCTGCGGCTGGTCGGCGCCGAGTACGCCGACATCGTCGAGGAGACGCGGCGGCTGCTGACCGACCGCTCGCTGTACGCCCGGATGGCGCATGCGTCGAACCCGTACGGCGACGGTGGGGCGGCCGCGCGGATCGTCGGCTGGCTGCTCCACGTGCTTCGCGACGGCCCGGCCCCGGACGAGTTCGGGCCGCCCGCCGCGGCCGCATGAACGGCCGACTGCTCCTCGCCGCCGGCTCGACCTTCGTGGGCTTCGTGCTCGGCGGCTTCGTGCTGGGCCTCGTCATCGCGAACCGCACGGGCGCGTCGTGGTGGGTGATCGTCGGGACCTTCGCCGGATTGTTCGGCGGGATCGGGCTCTTCGCGTTCCAACTGGTTCGCTCGCTCAAGTGAGTGACAAAAGTCCCGTGCGATGAAAGTCCAGGAGGGGACGCTCAAAATCTGCGACAATACGGGGTGCGCCAGTCCCGGCCATGATGCGTGAATATCACGCGCGGAAGCGGGCGGTCGCCCTGCGCTCGTCGCTGCTGCTTGCTGGGCTCGCCATCCTGATGGCGACTCGCTCTCCGATCTTGGGGCTCGACCTCGCGATCGGCGGGGGCTGCGGCGTCCTGAACATGCTGCTGATCATGCGCAACAACGAGCGCCTCCTCGATGGGGGACGTTCGCGTGGTGCGTACGGATTCAACAACGTGATGCGGGTAATGGGTGTCGGGATACTCCCGGCGGTCGCTGCGTTCACCGGTCCGGTGTGGACCTTGGCGATCTCCTATGCCGGATTCTTCACGCCGCTCGCATCGTACGCGATCGAGCTGCGGAACGCATATCGACGAGGAACGTAGTTGAAAGAAGAAGTCGGCGCGCACCTGACGTGGCAATGGCCGCTGCTCGGGTCCGTGCATGCCGATACGATTTTGACGACCTGGCTGGTGATGCTGGTCTCGTTGGTGTTTTTCGGCTGGCTCGGCCGCTCGTACGCGACGCACCGGGTCAACAAGACTCAGGCGACGTTCGAGGGCATCGTAAACTATCTGTCCGACCTCGCCGTCGGCACCATCGGAAAGCACGGCGAGCGGTTCGTCCCGATCTTCATCGGGATGTTCTTCTTCATCTTCATCCTCAATCAGATCGGCTTCTTTCCGTTCAAGGAGCTGGGGCTGCCGTTCGGCGGGTCGCCGACCGCCGACCTCAACACCACCGTCGCGTTCGCGCTGCTGGTATTCTTCGGGATCCAGTTCGTCGCGATCCGCCAGAGCGGGATCAAAGCGTACGCGCACCTCTTCAAGCCGTTCGTTTTCCTCGCGCCGCTCAACATCATCGAAGAGCTCGCGCGCCCGGTCGTGCTCGCGCTGCGACTGTTTTTCAACATCTTCGTCGGCGAGCTGCTGCTGTTCGTCATCGCGACGATCATCCGGTCGAACGTCCACGTCGGTCCGGTGAATCTCTCGCTGGGCGCGGCGGTCGTACCCTTCCTCCTGCAATTCTTCAACTTCTTCGTCGGTACGCTGCAGGCGTTCGTGTTCACCCTCCTCTCCATCGTCTATCTCTCCTTGGCAACGGCCGAGGACCATTAAGAAAGGCTGCACTCACGTGACCTCGGAAGCTTTGATTCTGGCAATGATGGTGATCGGCTTTTCGCTGATCGTCGCGGCCGTCGCGTTCGGCTCCGCGATCGGCGACGGTATCGTCGCGTCGAAGGCCGTCGAAGCGATCGCGCGGCAGCCGGAAGCCCGCCCGAACATCTTCACGTTCTTCTTCCTCGGCGTCGGTATTCTGGAAGCGTTCCCGATCATCGCACTGGGCCTGGGCCTGTACCTGTTCTTCGCGGTCACCAACGTCCCGACGCACATCCAGGCGCTCGTGACGAGCGTCCCGCACACCCAGGCGGTCAAGTAGCGCTCGCGTGTTCCTCCAGATCGACGCGACGCTGATCGTTCAGGTCGTCAACTTCGTCCTCTTCATCGTCTTCTTGAACATCGTGTTCTTGCGGCCGGTCGGTGCTGCGATCGCGAAACGCCGCGCGTACATCGACGGGCTCGCGCGCGACATCGAGGCGGCCGAAGCCGACGTGCGCTCCGCGCGCGGTGCGGCGGAAGAGCGGCGTGCCGCGGCGCGCCGTGAAGCCGAGGCGGCCGTCGCGAAGGCGCGCGTCGCGGCGCAGACCGAGGCGTCGGAGATCGTTGCGAGCTATCAGCAGCGCGCGACGGGGATCGTCGAGGAGGCGCAGCGCGAGGTCGGTGCGGAGATCACGGCGGCGCGTGCGAACGAGGACCACATCGTCGACTCGATCGCGCAGACGCTGCTCGAGCGCGCGATCGGCCCCGGAGCCGCAGCGTAGATGGAAAGCAACAACGACTTCTTCGTACAGGTCGCGCTGTGGTCGCAGGTCGCGGGCGCCGTCGTGTTCCTGGTCGTGCTGATCCTGTTGTTCCGCAAGTATCTGATCCCCGCGGTCGACGCGAATGAAAAAGCGCGCAACGCGCAGATCGCCGAGGGCGAGGCGCGCCGCACGCGGATGCAGGCCGACGCGTCCAAGGCGCGCGGAGAGATCGAGACCGCCGACCGCGACGCGACCGAGATTCGCAGCCGCGTCGAGCACGCGACCGAACGCGACCGCGCGCACACGCTCGACGAAGCGAAAGCCGAAGGCGAGCGGCTCGTGCGCAACGCCGAAGGCGAGCTCGAGCGCGCGCGGCTCGCGGCGCGCGACCGCCTGCGCATCGAGCTCATCGAGAAGGCGCTTCAGAAAGCGCGCGCGCAGGCATCCGGCCGGGTGAGCGACGCCACCAACAAGGCGCTGGTCGACGCGACCGTCGACGACCTCGCGCGAGGGAAAGCCTGATGCCCAACGAGACCCTCGCCCGCCGCTACGCGACCGCCGTATTCCAGCTCGCGCAGGAAGCCGGCAACATCACGGACGTGCAGCACGATTTGCGCACGTTCGTCGACTCGCTCGCGGCCGACGAGGACGTGCGCAAGTTCTTCCGCTCGCCGGTGGTCGACCGCAAG